>JAJPIY010000302.1 GCA_021324515.1 Planctomycetota bacterium | reverse complement strand
GGAGGGAAAAACAAAACTCCCTCCCCCCTTGTGGGGGAGGGCTGGGGTGGGGGGTAAGGACAATGCAGACAAGGAGTCCTAACCCCCCACCCTAACCCTCCCCCACAGGGGGGGAGGGAAAAACAAAACTCCCTCCCCCCTTGTGGGGGAGGGAAAAACAAAACTCCCTCCCCCCTTGTGGGGGAGGGAAAAGTCCCCTAATCCTTAAGTTTCGCCAAGGCCGTTCGAGGACGGGGATCGTTCGGATTGCATTCCTGAGCGCGCTCCAGGGAAGCCCGTGCTGCAGGAATTTGGCCCGCCTCAGCCAAGGTTTCGCCCAGATAAAAGTGGGCATCGGCCGAGTTGGGATCGCACTGGACCGCTGTGCGTAATGCCTCAAGGGCTTCTGGGCGTTTGTCCAGGCGCCGCAGGGCCAGTCCCAGGACCACATACGACATCGCATGATCCGGCCGGCTGGCGAGCACTTGACGCGCACAAGCAGCGGCTTGCTCGAATTCGGCGCGGGCTTGTTGGGGATTGTGGTGCGCGTCTTTGTCAGCGCGCGTCAATAAGACGCGGCCCAACTGATGTACGGCTGCGGCCCGGACGTTGTCGTCGGATGTGAGGGCCAGTGCGGATCGCAGCGCCTGTTCGGCGCGGTCGAGATCGCCTAACTTGTAGAGGTCTTTTCCCAGGGCGATATAGAGGCGCTCGTCGGGTTTGTCCTGAATCAAAGCAGTGAGTTGCTCCACCGCCGCCCGATAATCACCGCGCTTTTCCAGACGATGGATCTCCTCAAGGCGGGCCGGTCGGCCCACTGCCCGGACATCGGCGAGGAACGGATCAAGCCAATTGCTATCCGGCGGCAGAGTGTCGGCCTTGCGGCTGTAGTGATCGGCTTTTTCCGTCTGCCCCATGCGTCGGTAGACGGCGGCCAATTGGATGCAGGCCTTGCGCTGGGTGAATGGGCTGTGTTCGCAACGTTTCAGGTGCGCGAGGCTGCCGGATAAATCGCCGTGTTCCAGGGCCAAAAGACCAAGGTTGTAATGGACCGCGGGATTGTCTGGTTCGATCTCTAGGGCATGGCGAAGCGGTTTTTCCGCCTCGTCGTTGCGTCCCAGGGCCAGGAGAACTTCGGCCAAGCGTAGAAAGGGAGCAAGGGTGCCCGTGCTGTCGGCCAGAGCAACGGCGCGTTGCAAAGGCGGCACCGCCTCGGCCCCGTTGGCCCTGCTGCGCAGGGCTTCGCCTTGCAGGTACGGCCAACACGGATTTTTCGGCTCCAAGCGTCCGGCCTGAGCGAAACAGGCAGCCGCTTCTGGATAGAGTTGGGCTGCTCGCAACAGCTTGCCGAGGTGGCCCCAGGATGGAGCGGAGTAAGGATCAGCGTGGATTTTCCGTCGCGCCGTCTCGATCGCGTCGGCTACTTCGGGATCGAGTCCCGTGCAGGCGATCTCCGGCGGCACCGGCGCACTGTAACGCCGCCAGCCATACCAGACCGTCACACCGGCAAGGACGGTCAGAAGCACGATCGCAATCTGACTGCGCCGTCCCATCGATCTTCCTCTCCCCAACAGACCCCGGTAGATTTCCCGGCGAGCGGGGGGTGTGACACCCCCCGCTCGCCGGGAAATCTACCGGGGGGGACACACCCCCCGCTCGCCCTGTTAACGCAACCCACGCGTTCAAAAGTCGCATTGGCAATAGTGTCGGTTAATATTTTACACCTTTCCCCTTGCGTAATGTCAGTTGGCGATCGGTTCGTCCGCCGACAAAGGTTTCCCGGCTGCCGTCCGGCCAAAGGACAGTGATGTCATCTATGCGTATCTCCGCCCCAAGGCCGAAATGAGCGCGGGGATCGTTGCTGCACAAAAAGCTCGTGGCCGGATTGATCCAGCGCAGCCAACTGCGGGGGCCGGCGCGAACGCGGACCTCGGCGCCTATAGCGTCCCGCTCTCCATGCTCTGGATCGAGGGCTCGGACACACAACCAGTGCCCGTTCTGGGAAGCGACGTTGTGATACAAACGAGCGGGTCCGGCAACGGTCGTGACCAGCAGATCGAGCTTGCCGTCATTATCGAAGTCGCCATAAGCCAAGCCGCGTGCGATGTTGGCGTTAGCGCACAGCGCCGGGTTCGCTGCGGAAATATCATGGAAATGTCCCGTGCCATCATTGGCGAAGAGCTGATTGCGCTCTGCATACAAGCCCCAATGCGGCCCCAGGTTCCCACCCTCGTCGCCCCCGCTGCGCGAAGAGGACGAGGACGGAAGGCGGGCAGCCTTGCTGACCCGTCCGTTAACGATCGCCAGGTCCAGGGCGCCGTCGAGGTTGAAATCACCCAGGACCGTGCCGAAGCCGGTGCCGTGCCACCGTCCCTGCACCAAGCCGGCATGGGCCGTCTGGTCCCGGAACAAGCCTCGCGGCCCTTGCTTCCACAAACGATTATTTTCCTCCGTCAAATGCGTGACATACAAATCGAACAGACCGTCGCCGTCCACATCTCCGATCGCCACGCCCATGCCGGCCTCGGCATGTCCCATCGCATTGTAGGCCACGCCGCGGCTGATCGCTTCTTCCTTGAATGTGCCGTCGTGCTGATTGATCCACAGGCGATTGGCCTCACCGTCGTTGGCGATAAAGATGTCGGGCCAACCATCGCCATCGAAGTCTGCGCACAGCACGCCCAATCCCGGACCCGCCAGCCGGCCCAGTCCAGACGCCACCGTTACATCTTCAAAGCGGACAAGCGTTGCTCCGGGAGCGGCGGACGGACGGCCCCCGCTTGGGGAACCCCTTGTGCCGAGATTATGGAACAAGCGGGTGACGCTGCCGGGGAAGGCACGCGGCGGACAATAATCCGGGATGCCGCCGAGGGTGGTGCAAGGCACAGCAGGATCGTAGTCCACGTAATTGACCACCACCAAGTCGAGCCAACCGTCGCGGTCGAAATCCACGAAGGCGGCCGAGGCACCCCAATGGGGATTGCACAGGCCGGCCTTGTCGGTGACATCTTGAAAGCGGCCATTGCCCTGGTTGAGGAAAAGTTTGATGCCTTTGTACTGGGTGACGAGCACGTCGGGCCGGCCGTCATTGTTGACATCGCCGATCGCCACGCCCATGTTGTGGCCGGCAATGTCCAGGCCCGAGCCGTCGCTCACATCTTGAAATCGGCCGTCGGGCAGCTGTTGATAAAGGCGATTGCGCGCCCCTTGAGAACCGCCGTTTTGCAACAGGTAAAGGTCAAGCCGATCGTCGCCATTGAAGTCAAAAAGGGCGGCTCCGGAACCGATCATCTGCGGCATGAAGTATTGGCCCGGCACTGTTCCGGCATCGTGCTGGAAATGCAGGCCCTTCTCTGTGGTCTTGTCTTCGAACCAGGGGGGCCTCAGCGCCTCGATATCGGCGGCCGATTCCGTCTCTGTTCGCGGAGACGAACATCCTCCGACGAGTCCGCTCAGGATCACGAGGCCCAACGCTGGGCCGTACTGCCAAGTGCGCGTCATAGGAATTCGCCGTGCTTTCGTGCGGCCACGGCGGAACCTTACTCGTTTCCTGGCTCCATCCGGAAACGCGCGGATTGCGAGTCCTTTGGTTCCTCGGCTCCGCCGGGAACAGGGGGTGTGCGAGTTTTCAACTCCCGATTAGCGGCGCTTCGTAAAAGCGCTGCGGCCCGATCAATTCGTTTGGCTTTCTCTGCATGGTCTGTTCTTTTTTTATAGTAGCCGACCAAGGCCATCAATGCCAGAGCGCCGGGAGTGCAGAGCAGTGCTTTATCATGGCGTCGGGATTTCTCAAGCGAATTGCTTGTAGAAATAGTAACCGGCCAATCCCAGCCCGACCGTGACGATAAACCAGCGGACCAGCCACGGCCGCACCTGCCGCGCCACGTGCGCTCCCAGGTAGCCGCCCGCGACGGCCGCAGCCGCCATCGTCGGTGCGTAGCGCCATGCCACTTTTTTCTCGACCACAAAGATCACTACCGAGACGCCGTTGATGCAGAAAGCCAGGAACGTCTTAATCGCGTTCATCTGATGGACGTCGGGTATGCCCATCAGGGCCAAGGCGCTGAGCATGAGGATGCCGATGCCCGCACCGAAATAGCCGCCGTAGACGGCGATGAGGAACTGAAAGATCACGACCGCTGCCATCATTTTTCGGGACGGGGCGGCGTGCGCTTGCTCTTTCCCCAATTGGGCAGAGGCCAAAGGAGAAGGCATCAGCCGCACCAGGGCCGGTTGCATCATGAACAACAGGGCCGCCGTCAGAATGAGCCAGGGCACGAGCAGCTGAAAGTATTTTGCCTCGAGGCGAGTGAGCAGCAGAGAACCCGTTACTCCGCCGATCAGGCTGGGGGGGAGGAGGAGCAGGGTCCAAGAGCGGACAGTTCGTATTTCGCGGCGATAGCCCCAGGCGCCGGCAAGCGAGCCGGGAACCAGAGCGACAGTGCTGGTGGCATTGGCGACCCGGCCGGCTTCGATTCCCAACGGCGCCAGAGCAGTCAGCAAGGCGGGGAAAGTTAGCAATGTGCCGCCGCCGGCCACCGAATTAATCACGCCCGCAACAAAGGCGGACAGGCCAAGCCATAGCTGTTGTTCCAGTGGACCCGACATGGCTCTCCCATCGTGAAACGAGGCGACCAGCTGCACTAGAAAAGAGCTTAGCGATTCCCCGGCGGCGGCGGCGATCGGCCGTTTCGCCCAGCCCGATCGCAATGCTAAAAATGCTGGGCCGCACCCTGTCGTCGCCGGCGGCTGGCTCTACTTGCGCGATCAAAACGTGCTGCTATGTTATGATGTCCAAGCGAAGTAACGGCGTCGCAGTTAGCGACGCTTTGTAGAAGTCTTGTGCTCCAGCGGAGGCTTCGCCGAAGCGTCGCTCACGGCATCCGTCTCCCCTACTCCTCGGCGTGGGCACAACGCCGCCAGCGGGCATTGGCCGCACAGCGGTTTGCGCGCGTGGCACACCCGTCGGCCGTGGAAAATCATGCGATGGCCGAACATCGTCCATTCCTTGCGCGGGACCAGGGCCATCAAGTCACGCTCGATCTTCACGGGATCTTCGTGTTCGCTTAGGCCCATGCGCCAACTGAGCCGGCGGACGTGGGTATCAACTGGAATGCCGGGCACAGCAAAAAGATTGCCGAGCAGGACGTTGGCCGTTTTGCGTCCGATGCCGGGCAGCGTCACCAACTCCTCCATCGTCTGCGGCACCTCTCCGCCATAGCGCTCCACCAATTGGCGGCAGCAGGCAATGATGTTCTTGGCCTTGCTGCGGAAAAAACCAGTCGATTGGATGTATTTTTCCAACTCGGCCTGCTTCGCCGTAGCAAATGCTTTCGCATCGGGATAGCGTGCGAACAGGGCCGGCGTGACACGATTGACGCGCTCATCCGTGCATTGCGCCGACAAGATGGTGGCCACCAACAGCTGCAACGGTGTCTCATAGTGCAAGGCACAATGGGCGTCCGGATAAAGTTGGGCCAGCTTGCGGACGATACGGCCAGCCCGTGCGCGCAAGGAGTTTGATGTGTTCATCGGTTCATTTCATCTTCTTGAACAGTTCGTAAGCCTCGGCGACTTGGCCCTCCTGGACATCGCCCAGATGGACGAAGATGCCATAGCGCAATTTCAGGTGCGCTCCCTTTTCGAGATGTACCCGGTCTTTTTTGCCTTTCATATCGGGAAAGCCGGACTTAGCGCGGCCAAAGGGATTAGCGGCCATCAGTCCGTAAGCGCGGCTATGCCAGCAGCTGGGCGAGGGATTGTTCGGGGCGGCGAAAAGGGCAATGCCGACGGTTTCGCCTTCGACTGGCCCTGAATAATCGCACCAGGCCGAGACGCGGCCCCAGCACTGGTTCTCGCCGACTTTGCCCTCGGCGTTGGTGAGGCGCCCCTTGCCGCGGTTATCCTCGCGCATGCTGTGGGCCACGCGCACCCCGAATGCACCCTCCTTGGTGTCCCCAAAGGTGATCGGTACGACGCTGGCGCAGAGATCGATGTCCACGATAAACAAACGAGCCTTATCGTTGTGGAAAAGACGGATCGTGCGGATTTCGTCCAGGAGCTTGGTGCCGTCGGGGTCGCGCCATTCATTGCGCGTGACGATGCCGGCACGGTCGGCAGAAGGGCTGACATCCACGCAGACGATGCGGCCGCAATCTGGTCCCTCGGCCCAGAAATCGACGCCTTCAACGCCCCTGCGCTTGTGCTTGATCGGGATGCCTTCCGGGATGACGTCCCCGTAGGTGAACCAGGCCGATTTTTGATGCGGATGGTCTTCCTTGGGACTGCCCGCAGGCGCCGGACGCATCGGCCAATCACGGGTGATCTCTTTATTGTTGGGCGCCTTCAACGGCCAAAGGATCGGCTTAGCCAGGTCGCCGCCGAAGCGATAGACGGCTGCTTCCGCAGCGTCGGCAGAGAAGATGATGCGATTGCCGTTGATCACTGCTTTGCCTGGAACGAAGGCTTTTTTCCCTTCTGAAGCCGCTGCTGTAATCAGACAGATGACGCACAGCGCCGGTAGACCCGTCCGCATGATGAAGTCTCCTCGTTGCGATGGCCTCGCTATACTGAAACGAACGACACTGAAGGCGAGTATAAAGGGTAGCCCGGTTGTGGTCCACTGCTTTCGTTTAGCCGCGAGCCGTAGGCGAGCGCGATCGCGTTTAGCCGCGAGCCGTAGGCGAGCGCGATCGCGTTTAGCCGCGAGCCGTAGGCGAGCGCGATCGCGCTTAGCCGCGAGCCGTAGGCGAGCGCGATCGCGCTCGCCTACGGCTCGCGGCTAAACCAAGCTAAACCAAGTTGCCCGGTTCATTCAAGGAGTATATGTTCATGTCCAAACAACCCATCTTCGCGGCCCTGTTCGTGCTAACGGCGCTGGCGCCGATTCGGGCCGCCGACAAGGCAGCCCCCAAAAACGACAAGCCCGCCGTGCTGCTCCGCTTGGCCGCCCTTGATCAATTACGGGGCCATCTCCGCTACCTGGGGGAAGTGGTCGGCGAAGCAGAAAAGGCCAAGCAGCTGGATGAACTCCTCAAGTCCAAGCTCGGCGAAAAGGGCTTGCAAGGCCTCGACGCCGCCAAGCCGATTGGCGTCTACGGTTGGGTCGGCCAATTCGGCATCGATAGCAAGGCCGTGCTTCTGGTTCCCATCGCCGACAAAAAAGCCTTCCTCGACCTCCTTTCGGACACATTAGACGCCAAAGCGGAAAAGGGCGACGATGAGGTATACACGATGAACGTGGAGAAGCTGCCCGTTTCCCTCTATTTCCGTTTCGCCAACGGTTATGCCTACATCACAGCGCGCGATAAGGAAGTGCTCGACAAAGAGAAATTGTTAGCGCCGGCGGCGGTACTGGCAGACGGGCAGGTCGGCGCCGTTTCGATCACAGTGAATATTGATGAGGTTCCCGAAGACCTCAAAGCGAATGCATTGGCGGTGATAGAAAATCAGCTGGCGGCCCTCAAGGACCAGGAGATGCCGACCCACAGCAAAGCACAAAAGAAGTTCCGTGACGCGGCGGTCGATGAGTTGAGCGGCCAAATCAAGTCGCTGCTCCAGTACGGCGGTGCGGCGACGTTGCGCCTGGACCTCGACCGCAAAGACGGCGATTTGTCGCTGACAGCGATCGTGGCCGGCAAGCCTGGCTCGCCCTTGGCGAACCGAATCCGCGATCTGGGACAGCTCTCCAGCAGAACGGCGGCCCTGTCGCAACCGAACTCAGCCCTCAAGGGCCAGCTGAACGTGAGCTTGCCACAGAAGCTGCGCGCGTTGCTCGGCCCGGCGCTCCAAGATGCCGAGAAACAGATATTGGCCAAGGCCAAAGACGAGGACCAACGCCAAGTGCTGAACATGCTCCTCGACGGAACCATGCCTACCCTCCAGGCGGCGGAGCTGGATGCGACCCTCGACCTGCGAGGACCGAGCGCCAACGGCTTGTACACGCTGGTGGCCGGTATCAAGGTCAAGGAAGGGGCCAAGATGGAGAGAAACTTTCTCAAGGCCGCCGCTCGTTTTCCCAAGCTAGTCAACCTCGACGCCGAGAAAGCGGGCCAGGTCAACATCCACCGCATCAACCCGGACAAGAATTTCAAGTCCGGCACACGGCAGACGCTGGGCAATCATCCGGTGTATATCGCTTTCCAGGATGATGTCCTCTTCCTGGGCGCTGGCGAAAAGGGACTGCGTGCTCTCAAGGAAGCGCTGGCGGCCGCACCGCGAACGGGCAAGGTGATGGAACTGCAATTGGCCCTGGCACGCCTGGCGCCGTTGTTTGACGACCCGACGCAAGCCGAAGTCGCGCGCCAGGTCTTTGGTGATAGCAAAGACGGCGACCGCCTCCGCCTCAGCGTGGAAGGCGGCGATGCCCTGACGCTGCGTCTGTTCCTGAAGACCAAGCTCATCGACTACGTGAATCGCGTCGAGAAAGCGAAGAAGAAGTGAGTTCGGCGAGCGGGGGGTGTGAACCCCCCGGTTGTGCAACCGGGGGGTTCACACCCCCCGCTCGCCAAGAACAACCGCGGGGTTCACCTCCCCGGTAACACAACCGGGGGGTTCACACCCCCCGCTCGCCCTCGGGGGTTCACACCCCCGCTCGTCTTTCGGACGCGATCCCGCTCGCTGGATTTCACGTAAAATTCATCAGATCCTCTGGACAAATCCCTCCAGCAGCGATATTATAAGTTTAACTTCTACTTCGCGCCAGGGGGGGAGGATAGGATTCAGTGATGCCCAAAGGCCTTGAGCCGATTGTTCTTGCGGATTAACCCCCGCCACTCTTCCTCCTGTGCCGTGGTTCTGAATCGCGGCACGACAATCCTCCATCGGAGATAGCCGAAGCGCTTTTATGGTGTGGGCTGGATGCGTGTTCCAGCCGCCTCTGTCCCTGTTTTTTATTGGGAACTATGCTCGACAAACTTCGCAATATCGGGATCATCGCCCACGTGGACGCCGGCAAAACCACGACCACGGAACGCATCCTCTATTTCAGCGGCTCCAAGCACAAGGTCGGTGATGTCGATGAGGGCAACACCACCACGGACTTCGATCCGCTGGAACGGCAGAAGGGGATCACGATCAACAGCGCCGCCGTCTCCATCGACTGGGGCGACACCAGCATCACATTGATCGACACGCCCGGCCACGTCGATTTCACGGCGGAGGTCGAACGCAGCTTGCGCGTCCTGGACGGAGCGGTCGGCGTTTTCTGCGCCGTCGGCGGCGTCGAAGTGCAGTCCGAGACGGTCTGGTATCAGGCCAACAAGCATCAGGTGCCGCGCATCGCCTACATCAACAAGCTGGATCGCACCGGCGCCGACTTCTTCGGCTGCATCCAGCAGATGAAGGACAAGCTCGGCATTCTGCCGGCCATCTGCGCGCTGCCAGCGGGTGAGGCCAACCAGTTCAAGGGCGTCATCGACCTCATCAAGATGAAATTCATCTGGAAAGATCCCAAGGACAAAACGCACGTCAAGTACGAACTGGTGGACATTCCCGAAGAATACAAGGCCCTGGCGGAGGAGTATCACAATCACTTGCTCGAAGCCGCCTCGCACGCCGACGACCACTTGCTGGAATTGGTCCTGGAAGGCCAACCCGTGCCCGAAGAGATGCTGCGCAAGGCGCTCCGGATCGGCACGCTCAGCGGCAAGCTGACACCGGTGCTATGCGGTTCGTCGAAGAACTTCCACGGCGTCCAGTTGTTGCTCGACGCCGTAGTCGATTATCTGCCGTCGCCCTTGGACCGCCCACCGGTCACAGGACTGATTCCCAAGAGCAAAAACAAGGAAGAGACGCAGCGCAAACCCGACCCCAATGAGCCATTCGCCGGCCTGGCCTTCAAGACCATCAGCGAAAGCACCGGGGACCTGGTGTTTGTGCGTATCTATTCGGGCCAGCTGCGTCCCAAGGATGACGTGTTGAACACGGCCAACGGCCGATCCGAACGTGTGGCCCGCATCTTCCGCATGATGGGGGACCGCCGCGATAATTTAGAAGTGGCAGGGCCAGGCGAGATTGTGGCTGTGGTCGGGCTCAAGCAGACGCACACGGGCAATACCCTGTGCGCCCCTAATGCGCCGATTGCCTTGGAAGACATCCGTTTTCCAGAGCCGGTCATTGCCCAGGCGATCATTCCCGATCGTAGCACCGACGAGACCAAATTGGCCGACGCCTTGGGCAAGCTGGTCCGCGACGATCCGACGCTGCGGTGTCGTACCGATCCGGAGACGAAGGAGCTGATCCTCAGTGGCATGGGGGAATTGCACCTGGAAGTATCCGTGGAGAAACTGATGCGGACGCCGGGCGTCAAGGTGACGGTGGGCCGGCCCCAGGTAGCCTACCGGCAGACGATTGCCCAGCCCGTCGAAGTGGAGACGCGCTTCATCAAGCAAACGGGCGGCCGCGGCAAATTCGCCGTCATCCGCATGCGCTTCGAGCCACTCACCAAGGAGCAGATTGAGGAATGGGCGGCGTATCAGGAAGAGCAAGGAGATAAGCCAGACCCGAATAATCTGTATTTCATGGACAAAATTTTCGGCGGCGTCGTTCCCAGCGAGTATATTCCGTCGGTGGAAGCGGGTTTCCGCGAAGCCTGCGCCAAGGGCGCCAAGTACGGCTTCCCGTGCGTCGCTATCCAAGCGACGCTTTTGGACGGCAAGCATCACGAAGTCGATAGCTCGCAGGATGCGTTCAAGCTGGCAGCCATCGAATGCACCCGTGAGGCTCAGCTCAAGGCCGGCATCACCCTGCTCGAGCCGATCATGAATGTGGTAGTGCTGGCGCCGGCGCAGTATCTCGGCGATCTGACACGCGACATCAGCCGTCGCCGCGGCGAGATCCTCAACTCCAGTATGGACAAAGGCCGCTGCCAGCTGCACGCTTACGTGCCCTTGGCCGAACTGTTCGGCTACACCAGCGAGCTGCGCAATTTCACCAGTGGCACCGCGTCATTCAGCATGGAGCCAAGTCACTACGCTCCAGTCAAGGAAGAATTGGCCGATCTGCGCGTGGCCAGTTAAAAGAGGAAGATTAGGTTAAGCGGCGGTCCCGAAGGGGAACACCTGCTTCGTGTTCTCCTTCGGGACCGCCGCTTCCTCATCGAACACAATCCATTCAATCACACAGCCCGCCGCCTGCGCCAACCGTACAGGCCGACAAAGGGGAAAGCCAGGCAAGCCAGGGTCAGGGTGGCTGGTTCTGGAGTTCCGGAGCCACCGGAAATGGTGCCGCCGCCGCTGTTAAGGGCCGTTACCGTTACAAAAGCATTGAGACTGCCGGAGTTGTTGTCTTTCGGCGGTCCTGGTGGCGTGAAGGTGCCTACCATCACGGCGTAGGTGTTCCCTCCCAACGTTATGGTCTCGGACGTCGGCGAGACGAACTTCAACTGGATGTTGGAACTCTCCGCGGTGAGAGTGCCAGAAAAGTAGCCGGAAAACGTGAGCTTGTCGCTCATATGGGAGGCGAGGTCTTCTAACTGCAAGTTGAAGGAAACGGTAGAGGTACTATCGAAGACTGCTGGGTTGCTGGGGGGAGCGGTGCTGAAAGCCTGAATGTTGGTGATGACCGTGTTGGAAGACCCCGTCGCCGAGCCGCCGGGTTCATTCGTCAACGTCAGATAGCCGGGGCCGCCGGAGGCCGCGTTGACCTGAGAGGGCACGGGGGTCCAGTTATAGCTCCAGCTCACATCGGCACGAGCCACGGCATCGGCCCAAACGAGCAAAGTTAGGGCGATGCCAGCGCAAGTGGGCAGCGAGTGCTTCTTGTGCATGGTTCCTTCCGTATATTAAAAGGAGAGGGCGAAAATAAACC
Organism: Planctomycetota bacterium; assembly: GCA_021324515.1. Taxonomy (GTDB): domain Bacteria; phylum Planctomycetota; class Planctomycetia; order Gemmatales; family Gemmataceae; genus JAJPHU01. The sequence goes on along the minus strand of JAJPIY010000302.1, from coordinate 23,816 downwards.
GATTTCGGTAACACAACCACGTTCAGAGCGCTTTTCGAGTCGAGCACAGCTCGGCCTGCCTGCCGGGCTGTACAGACAACTCTTAAGGCGAGGCATCCTAAATTAAATCCGTGCCGCAAATCAAGACTGGTTTCTGAGAGGGGTCTGCCGCGGGGACTTGGGCGAGCGGGGGGGTTCACACCCCCCGCTCGCCCAATCTCCTGCTGTTGAATTGACTTGTCCAGATCGTCTTTGCTCGCTAGGCTGAATCCATTCATGGGGCCTACGTGCTGCGAACCGAAGGCACCGGGGGACCAGGTCGGTTCGCGGGACGACGGCATTTTTTTCGCAGGGCAATCCGGCGCTCCCCGATCCTCGTCTATAAGAGTGACAGTATGAAAAAACCTGTCACGCCTGCGTGTGCCCAGCCGACGAATGAGGCGTCTGTGCAGCCGAACATTGCAGATGTTCTGTTGCGCACCTTCAATGACTTGCGCGACGACCTGGTCAGCACGCTTAGCTTTGTTCTGGGCAACGTCGACGATGCCCAAGACGTAGCTCAGGAGACATTCTTGCGCTGTTGGCGGACGCAGGAAGCCCTGCCCGACGTTCACGACCTGCGCGCCTGGATCTTTCGCGTGGGTCTGAACGCTGCTAAGGACTTGCAGCGCAGCGCCTGGCGCCGCCGCGTCAAACCGCTGCTGGAGGCTGATGCCATGCCGATGACCGGAAATCCGTCGCCGTTAAGTGGACTGGAAGATCAGGAAACCGTCGAGCGTGTGCGCAAGGCCCTTTTGGAGTTGCGGCCCGAAGAGAAGGAAGTTTTTCTTCTCCGCCAGAACGGCGAGCTGACCTACGAGCAGATCGCCGAGATATCCGGCCGCCCCGTGGGCACGATCAAGACCCAGATGCGCACGGCGCTTCAGAAACTACGCAAGATATTGACTTGATGATCTCCGGGCGAGCCAGGCGCTGGCACGCCGCGCTCGCCGGCGAACAGGAGTATCTCATGTTACGTTGTGGAACCTGCCGCTCCCAGATGCTGGAATACCTCTACGACCTTCTTGAAGCCAGCGAGCGGCAAGCCTGGGAAGAGCACCTGAGAGACTGTGCTTCCTGCCAAGCGGAGTTAGTCCGAGCCACGGCACAAAAACAGCTCTTGGCACGGGCGGCCAAAATGCATTTCGCCAACGTGTCCTTCACGCCGCCGGCAGCGGGTGGAGCGGGTGCCCTGCCGGTCGCAACCCTGCGTATGAAAACGAAGCCGCCACGCCGTTGGCGTCAATGGTTTGTCGCCGCCGCCGTCCTGTTGGCTGTGGCCCTGGCAGGTGTTGGGGGCTGGTACGGCCGTGAATATCAGCGCCTCGAACAAATCGTCGCCCAGGCCGAGAAACGCATCGACCAAGCCCAAAAAGACCAGCAGGAAATTAACCAACAGCTCCTGCGCTTACCCGAGGAACAGAAGCAACAACAAATTGCGGCCCTTGACAAGATCCAGAATGAAGCCCAGCTCCAGGTGGAGGTGCAAGGTCCCGCTGCGCTGCGCGTCGGTGCGCCGACCGACTACCAGATTTTCGTCCGCAACCCCAGCACCTATCAACCGACGCCGGCAAAAGTGTCCGTCGAGATCAAGGACCAGGGCCGGACCATCGCCCGGCCGCTTGCCGTGCCCAGTGATAGACCCGGTGTCTACCGCCTCACTTTGCCAGCCGATCTGCCAGTGCGCCCCGAAAGTCAACCGACCCTGTTCGTTTCGGCACGCCGCGACGACGGCCCAGAGGCAGAGTTGCAGGAAGAGATCCAGCTGGCCGCGCCTGTCTACATCACGCACCTGGAAATCGACAAACCGATGTATCAGCCCGGTGAGACGGTCTATTTCCGCTCTCTAACGTTGGACCGATTCAGCCTCAAGCCGGCTGAGCAAGACCTGGAGTTGCAATTTTTCCTGGCCTTGCCGGGACCGGGCAACCCGCAGCGCCTTCTTGCTCAGGGGCGCACCTCGCTGGTTGAGGAAGGGCCTAATGGCCTCCATCCCGTACTTGGCCCCGACGGCAAACCGCTGCGCGGCGTCGGCTGCGGCTCGTTCCAGCTGGATGCCAACGGGCCAGGCGGCGAGTACGCCCTGATCGTCCGCGAGGCCCATCGCCGCTTCCCCGAACAGCGCCGTAAGTTCCTCGTCAACAAATATGACAAGCCGAAACTGAACAAAGAGCTGGATTTCCACCGCAAATCCTACGGCCCCGGCGACGAAGTCGTCGCTCGGTGCAAAGCCAAATACCTCGACGGCCGGCCTCTGAAAAACGGCCGCGTCTTGGCCACCGTCTTCATCGATAACAAACAATATGGAGCGCATGGGGAGCAAAAAGCTGAGACGCTCGTCTTTCAGACCGATGACGAGGGTGCGGTCAACGTTCGTTTCTCTCTGCCTAAAGCGATGGAGCGCGGCTTGGGAACGGTGACGGTCCAGTTCGACGATCGGGCCATGCCCGATACGCTCGTCCGGCCCATTCCGATTGTGCTGAAAAAACTGGAGGTGGAATTTTGCCCCGAGGGCGGCGACCTCGTGGCGGGGCTGCCCAACCGCGTCTACTTCCAGGTGCGCAACGCCTTGGGCAAGCCGGCCGATTTGCAGGGCCAGCTGCTCGAAGACGGCAAGCCGCTGGGCGTGACCGTGGCGACGCTGACCAACGACAAGGCGCCGGAACTGAACCAGGGCATGGGCCGGTTCGAGTTCACCCCCAAGGCCGGTCGCAAATATGAACTGAAAGTCGAGTCGCCCATCGGCATCACCCAGTTGTATGAATTGCCGCCGATCAAGCCGGAAGGCGTCGTCCTGAGCGTACCTGCTGGGGTGGTGAAGGCGGGAGAACCTATCGCGGCGACGGTACGCAGCACAGCCAAGCGCTCGTTCTTGATCGGTGCCTACTGCCGCGGTCGGCTGCTCGATTCCACGGAATTCACGGGCACGGAGACTCATGCCGTGTTGCGACCGGCCAGCAGCCTCGGCGGCGTCTGCCGCATTACTGTGTTCGAGGTCTTGCCCGGCGACGGCACCCAGCGGACCTTGCGACCAGTGGCCGAACGCCTCATTTATCGTCACGTGGTCGAGCAGGTGCAGCTGCGTCTCAAACCGGACCAAAAAACCTACGTCCCGCGGCAAACCGTGAAGTTGGGCGTCGAAGCGACCAACGAGAGAGGCGAACCGACTCCCGCAGTGGTGCTGCTGCGCGTGATCGATAAAAGTGTCGTCACGCTGGCCGATGACAAGACGCGCCGTACTCTGCCCACGCATTTTCTGCTGACGACCGAAGTGCGCCGTCCCGAAGATTTGGAGTATGCCGATTTTCTGCTGGGGCCGCACCCTCAAGCCGCCGAGGCGCTCGATCTGCTGCTGGGTACCCAAGGATGGCGCCGTTTCGCTGAGCAAGATCCCCAAAAGTTCCGCAACGAACAGAAGGAAGAAGCCGAGCGCTTGCTTGTGGCCCTTGGCCATTCGCAGATCAAAAGGACCGATTTAATCCAGCAAAAATTGCAACGCATGGAGAGAGAGTACGCGCGACGAACCGAGGAATTGAAGGCGCAAGCAGCCCAGGCCCAAAAAACCGAACAAGAGACCCGCGACGATCCGGCCTATCGCGCCGCCCTCGTCCAACTCAAGGCGTATGAGGACCGCTTGGACCGCATTCAACGGGTGGGGAAGCCGCTCCTCGAAGCGGTCTTGATAGTGGCAGCGCTGGTATGCTTGGTACTGGGTTTGTTACGTCACCTGACCCGCGCCTTGCCCTATTACGCCGCCACGGCCGTATGCGTGGCAATGGCCCTGTTGCTGGCGCGCGTATCTTGGTGGAACGTGCCTCAGCGGCATTCTGTCGAGGAGCAGATGGCGCTAGTGATGAAACAAAAAAATCAACAACATCCACTGGAAGAACGCCCCCAGGAAGAAAAAAGACAAAAGATCCTCGCAGAGGCCCCAGTCGACATGGCAAAGGGAGACGTTCTGCAAGCGAGGATAGCTGCTCCGCTGCATCCGGAGGCAGCGTCGGGCAGAGCCCGACCTCTGGCGGTAGGCAGGGCCGATGTGGCCGCCAATCGAGCCGCGGCGGAAGGCAAAGGCGGCATTGTGCAGCAACCGCTTCGCCGGCAGATGAAACAAGCCGAACAAGACAAGTTCCTCGGCGACCGCGTGGCGATGCCGCTGGACAAAGGGCGGAAACGGATCGCAGCGCCGCTGGGGCCTCAGCCTGCGGAGCAGCCTTTGGTGGTGCGGGAATACAAGCACGTGCGCGCCGACGGCCCCGCCGAGGAACGCTACGATTTCGCCGAGACGCTGTATTGGCATCCCGTCCTCGTACTGCCGCACGGCAAGACCGAGGTGTCGTTCGACCTCTGCGATTCGCTGGGCGCTTTCGAGGTGACGGCGTTCGCGCATACGCTGGATGGCCGACTTGGTTCGGCCAGCCAACTCCTCGTCTCGCGCTTGCCCTTCACCGTACAGCCGCGCACTCCGCTGGAAGTCAGTGCGGGTGATACAATCGACGTACCGTTGGCTGTCGCCAATAACACCCACGAATCGCGCACCGCGCGCATCTCCCTTACCGAACACGCCAACTTGGCACGGCTCGAAGGCGCTGAGACGATCGAAATGTCGGCGCCGGCTGGCACCATGCTTCGCAAACTGTATCGCTTCCGCCCCACGATTCAGGAAGGCGTTGCGACGCTGACTTTCACGGGCAAGGCCGACGGCTTTCCCGCCGATAGCGTCCGCACCACCTTCCGCATCCTGCCGGAGGGCTTCCCGGTTGTTGGCTCTTCCAGCGATGTATTGGAAAAGTCGGCGACCCAGGAACTTGTGCTGCCCGAAACCTGGATCCGGGGCACGCTCCAATGCCAGGTGCAGGTCTATCCCTCCACCTTGGCCGATCTGCAAAAGGGCCTGGAAGCGCTGCTGCGCGATCCGAACGGCTGCTTCGAGCAGTCGTCGTCGAGCACTTATCCCAACGTACTCGTCTTGCAGTATTTGCGGGAAAGCAATCAGGTCAAACCCGAAATCGAGCGCCGCGCCCAGGAATTGCTCGATCGTGGCTATCACAAGTTGCTTTCCTTCGAGTGTCTGGATCCGGCCCAGCGCAAGAAGCAGGGCTACGAATGGTTCGGTGGCACAGCCCCGCCCCATGAGGCGTTGACGGCTTACGGGCTGATGGAGTTCCGCGACATGGCCCGCGTCCATGAGGTGGATCCGGCCATGCTGGAGCGGACGCGGCAATATCTGCTCCATCAGCGTGATGGCCAAGGCGGCTTCAAACGCAATCCGCGCGCCTTGGACACCTTTGGCCGCGCCCCCCAACACATCACCAACGCCTACATCGTCTGGGCCTTGACCGAAAGCGGCAAGGATGACGACCTTACCAAAGAACTGAACGCCCTGCACGAACAGGCGCAAACCTCGAAAGACCCTTACTTCCTCGCCCTGGTCGCCAACAGCCTTATCAATCGGGCCAAGACGGCCGAGGCCGTCGTCCTGCTGAACAAAGTCTGCGCATTGCAGAACGCCGACGGCCATCTCGATGCCGAACAAACAAGCATTACTGGCTCTGGCGGCCGCGATTTGCAGATCGAAACCACGTCGCTGGCCCTCTTGGCCTGGTTGAAGGCCAACCCCGGCGCGTTTAACGTCTCTATCCAAAAAGCGATCCGTTGGCTCGGTCAACAGCGCGGGGGCTACGGCGGCTTCGGCTCCACGCAATCGACCATCCTGGCCCTCAAGGCGCTGATTCTCTACACCAAGGCCAACAAGAAAACACCCGAAGCGGGCCAGCTGCATCTATTCGTCGGCGATAAGCAAGTTGCCTCGCTGTCCTTCGCCGCCGACGCCGCCGACGCCTTGACTCTGAGCGTGCCCGACCCCGAAAATACCCTGAAACCGGGGAAAAACCGCCTCCGTATCGAGATTACCGGCAAGAACGTCTTCCCCTATACGCTGACCTGGTCGTATCAAACGCGCCGCCCCGTCAGCGCCGGCGACTGTCCAGTAAAGCTGGCAGCGCAACTCGACCGCACTCATGCCCGTGAAGGCGAAACCGTGCATCTGCATGTCCACGTTGCCAACGTCAGCGGCAAAGGCCAAGGTATGGCCGTGGCCATCCTCGGTCTGCCCGGCGGCCTGACCCTTCCCGAAGACCTGAAGCAACTCCAAGACTACACGCGCCTCCCCAGCGATGGCCAACGGCCGCTCGTGAGCGCCTTCGAGATCCGCGGCCGCGAACTGGTTCTGTACTGGCGCGACCTCCCGCCGGACCAACAGATCGATGTCCCTATCGACCTGATCTGCCGAGTTCCCGGCGAGTACAGCGGCCCCGCCAGCCGCGCCTATCTCTACTATCATGCTGATCTCAAGCACTGGGTTGAGCCATTGAAAATAAATATCACGGCCAAGAGAGAGTAAAGACTTGGTACGCCTCATTCTCCCTTTCGCCTTGATGGGGTGCTTTCTCTTATTGCCGAATAAGCAGAGGCACTGGTCAATCCACGGGGCTTTTGGGATCGCACGCCCCCGGGCCGCCAGGTTGAATCCGGGGGCTCTGGCCGCTTCCTCCAATCGATCTTGTTTCTGCCGCCAGCCGATGAGTATACTCCCGCCGCTCGCGGGGAAGGAACTCCGCGTCGGCTGCGTTTCCAAGGAGGGAAAGCGATGGCCCATCCGACCCGGCCGTTCATCGGCGTCAATGCTGATTATGTGCCGGCCAGCAAAGTCCATTCTCCCTTTATCCGTCTTAACGCCGGCTATCTCGATAACGTCGTCGCCGCTGGCGGGCTGCCCGTGGTTGTGCCGCCCCTGGGTAAGGACATCGATCCAGATATCTGGCTCGATCGCCTCGATGGTTTCCTCTTGACTGGCAGCGCTCAGGATTTGGATCCGCGCCGCCTGGGCATGTTGCCGCATTCCGCAGTGCAGCCCTTGCCCGAACGCCGGGAAGAGAGTGATCGGCTGCTGGTCCGTCGCTTGCTGGAACGCCGCCTGCCGCTCTTGGCCATCGGCCTGGGCATGCAGCAACTGAACGTGGCTTGCGGCGGTACTCTCTACCTACATCTGCCGCACGACCTGCCGCGCGCCATGCCGCACCGCGATCCGACGGGCGCGCCGCACCGCCATCTGGTGTTGATCGAGCCGGGCACGCGAATGGAAGAGATTTTTGGCGCGGGTGAAATCCGTGTCAACAGCGCTCATCATCAGGCGGTTCACCAGGTCGGCGAGGGGCTGCGCGTCGGCGCCCGGGCGCCGGACGGTGTCATCGAGGCCATCGAAAGCACGGAGACGCACTGGTTCTGTGTCGGCGTGCAATGGCATCCCGAGTCCGAGACGGCCTCGGCGTTGGACCTGCAATTGTTCGAGTGTTTCATCCAGGCATGTCTGCGTCAAGCTACAGCGTCGCTGGCGGCGTAGACATCTCGGCGAGCGCGGGGTTGCGTCAGCAGGGCGAGCGGGGGGTGTCAACCCCCCGGTAGCACAACCGGGGGGTTCACACCCCCCGCTCGCCCTGAGGACGCAACCCCGCTCGCCCTGCTGACGCAACCCCGCTCGCCCTGAGGACCATTTATGACCTCGCGCTGGCTCATCGGTCTGGCGTCCGGCTCCAGTGTCGATGGCGTGGATGCCGCGCTCATGGAGCTGGAAGGTGCGGGGCTGGAGTTGCGTGTGCGCCAAGTGCAGGGCCTGCACCAGCCCTATGGCCCGGAGCTGCGGGCGTTGATCCGCCGCATCAGCACTTCGTCTCCTTGTGAGATACGTCAAGTCAGTATTCTGCACCGTTTGTTGGGTGAGACATTCGCAGCGGCGGCACGAACGGTGGCCGATCATGCCAGCCTGAGTTTGCAGCGCGTCCAGTGCATCGGCTGTCCCGGCCATACGGTTTGGCACGACGTGGAAGGACGATTCCCGTCGACGCTCAGCCTGGGCATGGCGGCAGTGGTGGCAGAGCGCTGCGGCGTCACCACGATCAGCGATTTCCGTTCCCGCGATGTGGCGGCCGGCGGCCAAGGAGTACCGTTGGCAGCGCTGACCGATTACATTCTCTTTCGGCACCCGCACGAAAGCCGGCTGCTGATCCATCTGGGCGGACTGGCGCGCATCGTCTTGGTGCCGGCTGGCTGTCGTATTCACGAAGTAGTCGGCTTCGAGGCCAGCCCGTGCAATGTCTTGCTCGATGCCTTAATGGGCCGCCTCACCGGCGGCAAATCGTCTTTCGATCCCGGCGGCAAACATGCCGTCCAGGGCAAGTGCATTGACGCTCTTTTGCAAAACTGGCTCCATCATCCCTACTTGCAGCGCCGCCCGCCCAAGGCGTTGCCCCGCTATTTGTTCGGCGACGATTTCGCTGCTGCTGCCGTGCAACAGGTGCGGCAGTACGGCGGCAGTCTGCACGATCTGCTCTGTACCGCCACGCACTTCGTCGCCCGCGGCATTACTCTGGCGGTGCGGCGTTTCCTGCCGTCCGGTTCGCGCATTGATCGTGTTCTGCTCTCCGGCGGCGGCGTCCGCAACGGCTTGTTGTGGCGGCTGCTCGAGCAACCGTTCGAGGGTATCCCGCTGCAACGCACCGATGAGGTGGGTGTGCCCGCCGACGTGCGCAAAGCGTTGTCTTTCGGCATGTTGGCCGCACTGACGCTCGACGGCGTGCCGGCCAGCGTGCCTTCGGCCACCGGCGCAGCCGGCTCGCGGCTGTTGGGCACCATCACGCCCGGCTCTTCGATCAATTGGGCGCGTTGTCTAGCGTGGATGGCCGCCCAAACCTCGCCGCCGTTCACTCCGGAAATCTAACGCGGCACATGATGTTGTTCCCAATCGTTCTTGCCGTCCAGCACGAACAACCACTGCGACGCCGCGCTAAGTAAATGGGCATAACCGCCGGCATCGGAGAAGTACTCCCAGTCCGCGCCAGCGCCCAGGCCCGTGGGAATATAGCCCATTTCCTTGAAGATCGCCTCCCAGATGCGTAGGCCGCCCGCTAGTTCGTGTTGCAGATGCGCCTTTACTTGCCTTTCCGGACTCATCAAATAGAAATTACGTCGCGCCTCGCCGACCTGCACGGAATAGCGGCCAAACTCGACGCCATTGGCCCAGAATTTTTGTCCTTTGATGACGCTGTAAGGCAATTCTACCTGGAAACAGAACCCCTCTTCCGCGGGAGCAATGTCGATCTTGCTTTGCAGTTTCTCGCCGCGATCGTTGCTCGCTTCGTTGCTTTTGTCCTTCCGCAATGTGACAGCAGCGTGACGCCCCTGACCGTCGGGACGACTGAATAGCTTTAGCGTGACGGCGTCCCCTTTGACCTGTCCTTTCACGTGTAGTGCATTGCGGCTGCTGAGTAGTTCCAACTTTGCCGAGTCAAGCTGTATGGCTGTAGCCGGTGCAGGACCAACCGAAGATTGCGGTAGACGATCGTCGATGTAAACGCGGAGGTCTTTAGGAAACGCACGCTGATAGTGTTCTTCCCAGATGCCAGGATAGGTCCGCAGCGCTTGCAATGCCCAACCGCAGCACACCATGTTCTGCGGCCCCATGCGCGAACCGATAGGGCGCGGTTGGCCCCCCGGCCCCTTGCGATCGGAGCGATAATCGGGCAAGCGACCATCGATAGCGAAGTACGGATGCAGGTCGAAGCGATTGATCCCGGCCGGTGCCGCGACATCATCGCAGTAATAGCGATAAAGCAGCGGTTCGGTGTAGGCGTCGTAGATCGTTTTGAAAGCGAGCGGCCGCGGCAATTGTCCGCCGTGACGGGCAAGCCCGAAGTAATAGCGATACTCCTGATCGTCGGCGAAACCGGGGAACGCCTGCCGCTGGCCCGGCTTGAAATCGTACAAGGCGCGGTAGGAGTGATTAGCCAACTCGGCAGCGACGGGGACACTCTGATCGGGCACAAAATTCATGAGAGTGGCATTACCGTTGGCCAGGGCAGCGGGAGCAGCGCACATGGGGATGGGACCATGATGACGCATCCGACATTCGTGCAAGTTCCTAGCGGCTTCGGCTATTTCCTCAGCCAATTTTTGTTCCGTGGGATCTTTTGATTCGCGCAACAACAGCCAGGCCAACTCCAGCATGACGCCGAGATCTTGGGCCAGGTGATTGGAAGAACCGTGCGAATAGCCATCGAGGAGGAATTTCGGGTTCGGTTTGCCGGCCAGCCGATCGGTACAGGAGAACGGACCCAGCGGATTCTTGTCGCGCCGTCGTTCGAGACTGACCGAAGCGCCGTCATCCCACCAGTAGGGCACGAAACCTTTCTCCCCTTCCTGGAAAAGGTGCTCGCGGTCGAAGCGATGCGCTTTGGGGCGAGCATCGTCGCGCTGAGCGGAGAAGAGGCGATCACTGTGATTGAGCATTTTGCAGTAGAACGGCAACTGCCAATGAATGAGGAAATCCTTGTAGCTCGGATCGCCAGTGGCTCGGTAGGCGTTGACCAAGGCGGCGGCCAACCAGGCGCCGTCATGCATAGTGTCCAGCGCTTCACCCTGCACCCATTGATCGAAGTGACCGGCGCGGCGCGTGTCGAAATATTCGTAAACCATACCGCGCTGCTCGGATTTCTCAGCTTTTTTGAGATGATGCTCCTCAACGTATCGGAGAAGGCGCTTCATCAAAGCCCGGGTCTCGTCAGCGGTCGGCGGCGATTGCCGGTCAGCAGTAGTCCACGAGGCCGCCGGCTTCTCAGCCGCGTTCGCTTCGCAAAAGATACACCGGCCCAAAGTCACAGCGGCCAGGGCGAACCGAAGAGCAAAAACGAGGGATCGCATCGAATTTCCTCCGCCTGTCAGGGCAGCAATTGATCTACCGGCACCGTGCCAACCGTGTTGCCGTCGAGCACGAGCGGAACCGAGTCGCCAGGCTGATAAAACTGGAAGGAAGCGTAAGCCGGCACGGCGATCGGCCCAGAGGGCTGCGTGTAGACTTCGATACGGCGATCGACGAGATTGATAATCCAATAACAGGGAATGCCGCCGCGGGCGTAGATGCGTGCCTTGTCACGCTGATCGCGTAACAGCGAGGATTCGGCCACCTCGACGATCAAGCCCACGTCGGCCGGACCAGGATGACGGGTCAGATAAGCTCGAGCATCGCCGCGGACGAAGGCGAAATCCGGCTCTGGTTGGCTATCGGACAGGGCCACCGTTTGCTGAATGCGCGGCAGCCAGCCAGAGGGAGTTTGCGGCAGGAGAGCAGCTTTCACGAGATCGAGTGTTCCATCATGTAAGGGGTTACGCGGCATTTTCAGGACCACATAATTTTCCAGTAATTCGACCTTGTCTTCAGGCGTGAGGATGCCTGCTTCGATCATCCGCTGGTAGCGCGCGACCGAGAAGCGGAAAGTCGAGGCGTCGAGTCCGTAGGTCACAGGCGTGGCCGGGGGTGTATAGGTTACAGCCGTAGCCGTGGGGGTGTAGGCTGCAAGCGTTGCTGGGGACGTCATCCCATCCTCCTTTCTTCTGTAGCTTCCGATTATACTGGGCACGGGGAGATCGGACATCTTGGCGAGCGGGGGGTGTGAACCGGGCGAGCGGGGGGTGTGAACCGGGCGAGCGGGGGGTGTTAACCCCCCGGTTGCACTACCGGGGGGTTCACACCCCCGCTCGCCCGCGCCCGATTATACGATAGTTTGCTTCCGGCAAGCAACGCACAGCCGCAAGCAGCATCAGCGTTGCAGCACATCGGGGCGGACGAACTCGGCGCCTTGGATGCGGATGCGCTTGAGGGGCCAATATTCGGTCGGCGTGACCAGGCGTGGTCCCTCGTCGGTGATGAGGAAAGTGTCGCAGCTGTTGGCGGCGCCGGCACAGGCGTTCCAGGTCACCGACCAGCCGGCCTGAAACAGATCTTTGGTTTGGGGCGTCAGTGACATCTCGATAGGACAACGGCCGGTGAGGTGCCCTTGCGGCGCCAGGTGCCATTCATGTTCATAACCGCTGATGAGATAGATGCGTCGGCCGGTCAGCAGGATCTCCCGCGGGACAGCGTCCGGCCAGGTCGAGGCCAGGTAGCCAGCGCTGACGCGGCAGACGGCGTTGTGGTCTTGACGAAACTCCGCTGGCAATTCGCCGAAGCAGACCGAACGACTGGCCGTCACGTACAAGCCGTACTTGCGGGCCGTCACCGTCAACACGGCGTAACGTTCCAGGCTCGCCGAGGTGAAGCCGAAGCGGCGATACAGGCGTGATCGGCCATCGACGGCCACGCCGATATTGAGCGGCAAAACACCGCGATGCAGGAGGCGATGACTGAGGTGGCCGGCGATCTCGCGCTCGCTTTCGCCCTTTTCCAAGGTACGGCAGGTTGCTTCCAGAGCGTGGGCGACCGTCTGGCCCAAGGCCAACTGGCAGGCTTGTTCGTAAGGCGTCAGTTGCCGGCGCAGGCGGCGCATCTGCTCAGCCACCAACACAGGGACGGGGCCGTTCCCACTGCCGTTGACCGGGCGATCACAGGCTACTTTGCGGTTCTGGCACAGATCGGCGAGGAATTGATCGCGGCCCCAGTGCCAGGGCCATTCCTTGAGCTGGAAACCCAGGCCATCGACTTCTTCGTCGAACAGCCGTTGCGAATCGACATTGCTGGCGATGATCCAGCGATGTTCGCCGTTGCTGTAGGCGGCCGGTTCGGCAGCCGGATCGGTCAGGCCGCGCACCATGGCCCCGCTGGTCAACCAGGCGAAATTGGCCGGATCCAAAAGCAGCAAACCTTCACAGCCGACTTCTTGCAACAACTCCGCCACCTTCGCCATTTTGGCGTCGATGTCGGCCCGCCGATCGGAGATGGTATCGGCCGTGGTGGCGCCAGCGGTGGAGGGAGTCGGTTGCACAAGTGTTTCCGCTGTCACTTTTGGACCCTCGAAGCCTGGAGCGCGATCGCTCGGTACACCAAGCGTAGGGCGATCCTCGACCCGGACAACCTCGTCCCAAGATATCACCCGCACTTCGCCGAGCGACAATACTCTTTCATGAGACCCGGCCAATGGCTTGGGGAGCCCCTTTGTGAGGATACCACGAAAGGACCGAGCAACGGAATGACATTCGGGTCGTCACAGTTCTTCGTTCACTGGGTAAAGCCAGTATAATCGTTAACTGCCTTGCCACGGCGCAGGGAAAGCGCCGTGAGCGTAACGCTGGGCCAGTTCCAGATAATGGGCGGAAATGGCCAATGTCCGCCGCAGATCATCGTCGCGGACCTCGCGGACGACCCGGCCCGGCACGCCCATGACCACCGAACGCGGTGGGATGCGCCGTTTCTCGGTAATGAGCGTTCCTGCCGCAATAATGCACTCGGCACCAATCTCGCAGCCCGACAAGAGCAACGCCCCCATGCCGATAAGCGTATCGCGACCGATAAAACGACCGTGGAGTACGGCGCGATGACCAACTACCACGCCCTCTTCGATCAGCTGCGGCTCATCGTAATCGGTATGGACGATGCAATGGTCCTGCAAGTTGACGCGCGGCCCCAGGGTGATGCGTGCCAGGTCGCCGCGCAGGACCGAGCCGAACCAGATGTTCACGCCCGCTGAGAGCACCACATCACCCGTTACGATGGCGTTATCCGCCACGTAATAATCCTGGATGGTTCGCATCGTTGTCCTCCGAAATGCGGTTAACGCTTCGGCGAAGCGTCGGATGGCGGCGACGCTCCTGTGAAGCGTTAACCGAGCACCCGCGGGTATTTATTGTATTTCTAATCTAATCTGTGGCTTGCCTATGGACGGTCTTCGTTACGATTCGGACAATCAAACAAAAGGAGAGTTCGTTGGTCGAAGAGGTCGAGAGGGAGTTTCCCGACATGCGGCGATTGATCTCTGGGCAATGGCTCGTTCTGCTTCTGCTACCGGCGTCTGTGTCTGCCCAAACGTCTGCCGAAGCGTTGGCGCGGCTCCAAGCGGTGGGCCGTGAAGGTGCAGGCAACGAAGCGGCGGCACACGCCTGGAAAGCGATAGTACGACAGGGGCCAGCGGTATTGCCGCTGATTCTGCAAGCCATGAATGACGCCGACGCCATTGCTGCCAACTGGCTGCGGACCGCGGGAGACGCGATCGTCGAACGGACGCTGGCGGCCGGCAAGCCGCTGCCGGCTGAGGCCCTGGAACAATTCATCCGTCAAAGGCAGCATAGCGGCGCCGCGCGTCGCCTGGCCTACGAATGGCTGTGCCGCATCGATGCCAAAGCGCCCGATCGGCTGCTGCCCGGCATGTTGCAAGATCCCAGTCCGGAGCTGCGCCGCGATGCCGTCGCCGCCGCCCTCAGGCAGGCGCGCGGTCGTCTCGATCAGGGCCACAAAGAAGCGGCTCGCGCCGCCTATCGGCGGGCGCTGGCCGGCGCTTGTGATAAGGACCAGGTAGACCTTATTGTCAAGGCACTCGAGCAACTCGGCGACAAAGTCGATGTGGCCGCTCATTTCGGTTTTGTGCGGCAATGGCTGATCGTCGCCCCCTTCGACAACCACAACGACGCCGGCTTCAACAGCGCCTATCCGCCGGAGAAGGGGGTTGATCCCAAGGCCGTGTATAAGGGTAAAGACGGCAAGGAAATCCGCTGGGTTGCTGTCACCACCGACGACCCCTACGGCGTGGTCAATCTCAACAAGGAACTGGGCAAACAGAAGGGCGTGGTCGCCTACGCCTATGCGGCCATCGAATCGCCCAAGGAGCAGCCCATCCAGGTCCGCGCCGGTTCGATGAACGGTATCAAGATTTTCCTCAACGGCCAGGAGTTGTATCACCGTGATGAGTACCATCACGGCATGGAAGTGGACCAGCACATCGCTTCCGCGACGCTGAAAGCCGGCCGCAACGAGTTGCTGGTGAAAGTGTGTCAGAACGAACAAACGGAAGATTGGGCACAGGAGTGGAAATTCCAGGTGCGTCTGTGCGACGCCGTGGGCGCAGCCGTGCCGTTCACGCAACGCCTCGTCCAGACCAACAATCTGCCCAAGCGCGGAAAAGAGGCCAAGCCATGACGCGATTGCTTCTATCTGCTCTTTTGTTGTTGACGGTGCATTCCGCCCGCGCCGGGGATTGGCCGCAGTTTCGTGGCCCCGGCGGCACAGGCATCGCCGACGCCAAAGGTCTGCCGGTACAGTGGAGCGTCACGGAGAACGTTCGTTGGTGTGCGGAATTGCCCGGACGCGGTGTCTCCAGTCCTGTCGTCGCCGGCGGCCGTGCCTACGTCACCGCTGCCTCGACCTATCGGGAACGCCGCCTGCACGTCCTTTGTTTCGATGCCGTCAGCGGGGAAAAGATGTGGGAACGTCAGCTCGCGGCCACCGGCCCTACCCTGTGCCATCCGAAAACGAGCATGGCAGCACCGACGCCGGTGACGGACGGCCGACATGTCTATGCTTTGTTTGCCACCGGCGACCTCGCGGCCTTCACCCGCGACGGCGATCTGCTGTGGTATCGCGCCTTGCAGCGCGATTACCCGGACATCACCAACCAGGTGGGCATGGCCGCTTCCCCAGTTTTGGCCGGCGATACGCTGCTGTTGCCCCTGGAGAATGCCGGCGATTCCTTTGCGCTGGGCGTGGACGTGAAGACGGGCCGTAATCGCTGGAAGACGCCGCGACGGCGCGACATTAACTGGGTGACGCCGTTTGTCACACGCTTCCGCGGCAAGACCGCCGCCCTGTTCCAGACCGCCGGTGACATCACTGCCTATGACACAGATACAGGTGAAATATTATGGAGCTACAAAGGCAACCATCTCGGCTCCATCCCTTCGCCGACGTTCGTGGAAGACTTGGTGATCGTGCCGGGGACTCCTTCTGTGGCCCTGCGCGTCGGGGCGGACGGCAACCCGCAAGTGGCGTGGAAGAGCCACAAGCTCAAAGCTGCTTATGCGTCGCCGGTCGTGTACCAGGGCCGCATCTATGCTCTGACCGACATCGGCGTCGCCTGCCTCGACGCCGCCACTGGCCAAGAGATTTGGCGCGAACGGCTGGGCACCGGCTTCTCCGCCTCGCCGGTCATCGCCGACGGCAAACTGTACGTGGCCAAGGAAGGAGGCGCTACTTCGGTAATCCAACTCGGCGACAAGCCGAAAATCCTCGCCAACAATGATCTGAAAGAAACGCTATTGGCCACGCCCGCCATCGCCAACGACGCGATCTACCTGCGCACGGAAAAACATCTGTATTGCATTGCAGCGAAGAAATAGAACAGGCGAGCGGGGGGTGTCAACCCCCCGGTTGTGCTACCGGGGGGTTGACACCCCCGCTCGCCCGGTTTTACCGGGGGGTTCACACCCCCCGCTCGCCCGGTTTTACCGGGGGGTTCACACCCCCCGCTCGCCCACTTGAATTGGCAGCAGAAGATGAGTTGCAGAAGGACCGTATTGAAGAACACGCAAGCGTGCTTGCCAGTTGCATTGGGCTGCCGCAGATGCTCTAATGGGCGCCGATAAGTTCGGTTGGTCTTTGTGCTTGCAAGGGAGTCATCGATGTCCGGGCGTATTCGCCGTTATGCTGTCGCTTTCGTTGCCGTCGTCCTGATGATCGCTGTGGCTGCTTCGCAAAAGCAATCCGAGCCGCCGCAGCACCTCTTCCGTATCACGTTCGGGTTGCAGGACAAAAAAGCCACGGACTGGAGCGGCAAAGTCGAAATATCCGGTGGGCAGGTCATTTCCATCAGCGGCTGGCGCTTCGAAGAGACGGACGCCGTGGACGGTGTGCAGGGGTGGAAGTGCCGCACGCACGTGAACATCGCGCCCGGCGAACGCTTCCCCATTGAGAATGCCGAAGGTCAGAGGCTGCCGCCGCCGCCGCAACAGCCCTGGCCCAACGGTGTCACTCTCCGTGTGCGCGGCGAAGCGCCGACGCTGATCGTCTCCTTCCCGGCAGGTGAGATCCGGTTCAAGAGTGATGACGTTTCTCTCGGCGAGCCGAAGACGTATCTGGATGGTCAGGTGCGTGTCGAGCGGCTGCCGCAGACGAGCGTATTGCGGCCGGCGGCGCCGCCGAAGGCAGCCAATCCCGTGCAGGACGACTATCCCGCTTTCTGGGTGCGCTACAAGACTGGCAAGCAGTATCTCGCCTGGGTCGCTTATCGGCAGGAGAAGGACCGCGTTCTGCTCGCTGAGCGCGACGGGCCGGACGGCGCCTGGTCGGAGCCGAGGGAAGTGGCCGGGCCGGGCGATCATTTCCGTGTCGCCCTGGCCAGCACGCATGGCGATACCCTGTGGATCGTCTGGGCCAGCCAACGTGACCACAATTGGGACTTGTTCGCGCGTCCGTATCAAGACGGCAAGTTCGGGGCGGAAATTCGCCTCACCGATGATGCGGGGCCGGACATCTGGCACACCATGACGACCGACCAACGCGGCCGGGCCTGGCTAGTCTGGCAAGGGTTCCGCGACGGACAAGCCGACATCTTCGCCCGCTGTGTCGATGGCGACGGCTGGCATGCTCCGATCCGGGTGAGCACGGCCAAGGCCAACGATTGGAACCCTGTTGTTGCCCCCGATCCGAAAAGCGACCGCGTCTGGGTCGGATGGGATACTTATGAGAGCGGCGACTATAGCATTCGCGTCCGCAGTCTTTCCGGCGGGCCCGCGCCCCAACTTGGCGAGGTTCTCTGTCCCGATCCGTCGCCGGTGTTTCAGGCGCATCCGAGCCTGGCCTGCGATCGCGCCGGCCGCCTGTGGGTTGCCTGGGACCAGTCCGGCCCTCAGTGGGGCAAGGACGCCGGGCATCAGGTGACCGGAAACGCGGGCACGCGCCTCTATCACGATCGCCGCTTGCGCATCGCTTGCCTGGTCGAAGGCAAATGGCAGGAGCCGGAAGCCGAGCTGTTACACGCGCTGCCGCCAGAGCTGCGGAGTTTCAGCGAGCTGCCGTGTCTGCAAGGAGACACGGAAGGCCGCATGTGGTTGGCGTTCCGGCATCGCACCTGCTGGAACCCGCGCACCGACGACTGGGGGGCGCGGGGCCGTTGGGACGTGTATGCCACAGCGTTTCTGGGCGACCGCTGGAGCGGCGTCCTCGCCCTGCCGTCCTCGGCAGGCCGCAATGACATGCGCTTGTCACCCCAACGCGATCCGAACGGGAGTGTTTACTTCGCCTACGCCAGCGACAACCGCGGCTGGCCTGCCCCCTACGCCCTGACGGAGCGCAACCTCAGTATCGCCGTCAGCCGTCTGCAAGGCGCCGGCCGGCCCGCCGAGGCCCGCCTGCGTGATCTTCCCCTTTCCCCGACGACCATTAAGCGCGTTCATCCGCGCGAGGCCGAGCAGGTGGCACGCATCCGTGCCTACAAAGTCGAGGCCGGCGGCCGCACCTATCGCATCTACCGCGGCGATATGCACCGTCACACCGACATCTCGCCCGACGGCGTCGGCGACGGCTCGCTGATGGACCTATACCGCTATGCCCTCGACGCCGCCGCCTTCGACTTCATCGTCGTCACCGATCATAACATGGGGGGCGACAAGGAATATCCCTGGTGGCGCACGCAGAAGAGCAACGATCTGTACACGTTGCCGAATGCTTTTATCTCGATGTATGGATATGAGCGCAGCGTGCCCTATCCCAACGGCCATCGCAACGTCTTATGGACGGAGCGTGGCCATCGCACCTTGCCCGTCCCCCGCCGCCTGCCCAAGCCGATGGCCGAGGACACCGGCAAGCTCTACGACTACCTGCGCCGCACCGGCGGCATCTGCACGTTGCACACCTCCGCTACCGATCAAGGCACCAACTGGGCCGAACACGACGATGCGCTTGAACCAGTCGTCGAGCTGTTCCAGGGCTTCGATTCGTCCTATGAGGCCCCCGGCGCCCCGCGAACTATCAACGACAAAAGCGATCGTGTTCATGGACCATTTCGGCCGGATGGCTTTGTCTCGCTGGCCTTGGCCAAGGGCCATCGTCTCGGCTTCCAAGCGTCGAGCGATCATGTTTCCACGCATATCAGCTACGCCTGCATCCTCGCCGAGGAATTCAGCCGCAAGGGACTGATCGAGGCGCTCAAAAAACGCCACAGCTACGCCGCCACAGACAACATTGTGCTTGATGTGCGCATGGGTGCCCACCTGATGGGCGATGAAGTGCGCACGGCCACGCCGGCGCTGGACGTAGTGGTGCTCGGCACCAATCCGCTCGATCGTGTGGACATCTTGCGCGACGGCGCGGTAGTGCATACCCATCGGCCCGAAAAGGACAGCGAGGAAGCGAAATTTCACTGGGAAGACACAGCACCGAAGCAAGGCGGCAAAGCGAGTTATTACTACGTCCGCGTGATTCAGAAAGACGGCCAGATGGCCTGGGCTTCGCCGATCTGGGTACGCAACTGAATATCACCACGAATCACACGAAAGCAAGCAAAGAGTTGGGGAGCTTTGCGGCCCGCGTGCAGGGCGTCTCGCTGGGTGAGATAGTTGGCGAGGATGGGTGGGGATTGCCTCGCTAGCGCTAAGGGGAAGTCTGGGTGAGGTTTGGCAGGTTTGGCCGCCCCTTGGGCGGGCTTGCCGGACGGTGAAGGGGTGGTAGAATGATTCTCGGACATGGCAACGATGTCCGAAGCGCTGGTTGCCGTAAGTCACGGCCTGCTCGTCCACCGAGTAGGCTATTGTCTTTAGAGTACGGTTGCCAAACCGATTGTCAAGGACGGGAATGGCGAAAAGGAGGAAAGACGCAAACGTTGAAATAGAAAGACCTTGGAGAGGTGGCTGAGTGGCCGATAGCACCGCTTTGCTAAAGCGGCGTGGGGGTAAAACTCCACCGCGGGTTCGAATCCCGCCCTCTCCGCTTGTTTCAGAAAGCAGCCCTTCGGCGAATACGTCGAAGGGCTTTCTCATTGTGGGGACAAGCGTTGCGTCATCAAGCCGGCAGTTCAAAAACACAATTTCGAGGATACGACGTTTCGAGGCGTAATCACTGGTCCGCACTAACCCTGCCTGTGCGACGTGGGGTACAGGAGGTTGACGTCGTAGACAGCGATGACGAATGGCTTCATCAGTAGCCCATCCCAATTCCTGGGCTTTGGCGGTCAGCTGGTCGAGGATCGTGAAGTGCTCGGAAATCAGCGCAGTCCTCCTTTCCTCCTTCCTGCTCTTCCCACGACCATTCTACCACGCCACGCTCTCGAAACGGACGCAATACTCGAAACGAGGCGATAGTGGTTTTGCCAAGTTTTCTCGCTGAAAAACTTGGGCAATGAGGCAAGCAGGGTCGTCCACTTGCTGGCGCTGCGTGCTCTGGCTCTGGGCCCACTTGCTGGCGCTACGTGCTTGTATTACCACCACCACGCCCCCGAGCACGCCGCGCCAGCAAGTGCGGGATCAGCGGGATCAGCACTTGCTGGCGCGGCGTGCTCGTATTGCGTTGCGTGCTCGTATTGCTGCGTCAGCAAGTGCTACGCGTCTACCGACAAAAGCTGGCTGACTTCGGCCTCACCTTCGCCTGCGAGAAGCTGGCTGGCCGAGATGGACCTGCACCTAAGTCCCGATACCCTGCGACGCTGGCTGATGGTCGAGGGTCTGTGGCACAGGCGACGCCAACGCGAGCCGCACCGCAGCCGCCGGCCGGCCTCGACGGAGCTGCTTCGGCGAACTGGTGCAGATGGACGCCTCCATCCATGACTGGTTGGAGGGCCGTGGCGACAGCTTGGTGCTGATCCGCATGATCGACGACGCCACCAGCCGCGTGCTGGCTCGCTTCTACCGCGCGGCGACCGTGCGTGCGCACATGGACCTGCTGGGCCGCTGGCTGCGGCTTTATGGCCGGCCGCTGGCGTTGTACACCGACCGGCACAGCATCTTTGAGCCGCAGGACAAGGGCAAGGCCCTGCCCGAGGGCCTGACGTCGTTCGGCCGGGCCTTGAGCGAGTTGCCAATCGAACGGATCTGCGCCCACAGTCCGCAGGCCAAGGGCAGGATAGAGCGTTCCTTCGGCACCGCCCCGAATCGCTGGGTCAAAGAGCTGCGGCTGGCCGAGGCGAGCACCCAGGACCAGGTCAACGCCGTCCTGGACTCACATGAACCTTGTGGCGCATTGCCGTCGCATCTATAATCAACGCGATTCCTTACTTTGGATGGAGGCGGTCCCTACGTGTCGGCTCGACGGCGTTTTCTGGTCCTTGGCGACACCGGCTTGACGGGGGCCGACTGGCTGCGCCAATGCGGCCTGGAAGGTGATTGCTTCTCCGCCGAATCCTGGGAGGCAGGTCTGGAACAGCTCCGGCGGCAGCCATTTGATGCCATCGTGGCCAACCCGGCCGATCCTGCCGTGTTGCGCGGCCTGCGCGCCTTGGTACGTTCCCAATCCATTCTCGCTGCCTTGCCCGACGGCGTGGCCGTGGTTGACGCCGACTTCCAGGTACGCTTGGCCAATCCGGCTTTTGAGGCGTGGTGCGGCGGACCCGCTGTGGCACGCAACTTCTACGAAGCGCTCGGCGTCTCGTCTCCTCCTTCCGCGGCCTCGGTTTCGGGGGGAGACGAAGGCGGAGGTCCGGTGCCTTGTCCCTTTCGCGCTGCCCTGGATGAGGCCCTGCGTTCCTCGGCGGCGCGCGGCAACGAGGTCTTTCGCTTGCATTGCCGCGACGGACGCATTCTGGATCTCCACATTACGCCCCTCTGCGAGCCGGATAGTCCCACACCTCTTCTTCTCGTCCTCGGTCGCGATGTTACCGCCTTGGTCCAACAACAACAAAAGCTCGACGCCCTGCATAAGGCTGGCCGTGAACTGGCGGCGCTGTCGGCCGATCAACTCGCGGACATGAGCATCGCCGAACGCATCGAGTTGCTCAAACTTAACATCCGCCGCTTCACCCGTGATTTGCTCCATTACGACGTAATGGAGGTTCGCCTCCTCGACCCGCAGACGGGTCGCCTCGAACCGCTAGTGCAAGAAGGCATGACACCCCAGGCCGCCAACCGCGTCCTCTTGGCCAGCTGCGCAGGGCAGGGTGTTACCGGCTACGTCGCGGCCACGGGCAAAAGCTATCTCTGTCCTGACACAGCCGCCGACCCGCTCTATCTTCCCGGCGCTCCTGGCGCCCGCAGCTCGCTGACGGTGCCGCTGATTTTTCAAGACAAAGTCATCGGCACCGTCAACGTCGAAAGCCCCAAACCGAACGCCTTCGGCGAAGCCGACTTGCAATTCCTGGAGATTTTCAGCCGCGAGATCGCTGCGGCCCTGCATACCCTGGAACTGCTGCAAGTGGAGAAAAGTACCACGGCCAGCCGATCAATCGAAGCGATCAGCCGGGAAGTGGCCCTCCCAGTGGACGACATCCTTGCTGCGGCCACGTCGATCTTGGAGCGCTACATCGGCCACGATCCGGAGATGGCCGATAAAATCCGCCGCATCATTGTCGGGGCGCGTTCCATGAAACAATGCATCCAGAAAGTCGGCGAAGACATGGCCCCTGCTCGTCCCGCAGCGGGCAAGGAACCGCCGCCGCCGGCGCTCAAAGGCTTACGCATCCTGGTCGCCGACAACGACGATCGCGTCCGCCGTTCGGCGCACGGCCTGCTGGGCCGTTGGGGCTGCATCGTCGAAACGGCGCGCGACGGCCAGGAGGCGCTGACAATGGCCCGTCTCAGTACTTATGATGCCATCCTCGCCGATATCCGCCTGCCGGACATGTCCGGCTACGAGGTTTATCGCCGTTTGCGCGAGGCCCAGCCGCAGGCGCGCGTCATCCTCATGACGGGCTACGGGTACGATCCAACACACACTCTGGTCAAGGCGCGACAAGACGGCTTACGCTTTGTCTTGTTCAAGCCGTTCCGGGTCGACCAACTCCGCGATGCCCTGACCAAAGATATAGAAGAGAAGGAGCCAAAAAGGCAAGCAGACAAGGAGACAAAGTGAGAATGCGTCTGGACTTGGTTGCAGCAATCGGTTATCCCGTCCTCGCACCGCTTTTGTTCCGTCCCCTTGTTGGCTTGTCGCCTTGGCTGCTTGTCCTTCTCTTCGCCGGAGCTTGCCTCGGCCATCTTGTCTTGATGATCGTCAGCCATAATTGGTGGTATGGCTTGGCCCTGCCGCGCTATTCCGGCACCATCATCCACCTTGGCCACGGCCTGTTAATTGCCGCGTTCCCGCTGCTGCTGGGCTGGGCTTTCGGGTGGGACCTCCACGATTTGCCGTGGTTGTCGTCGGAGTTTACCTGGACCCAACTGGCGACGCTCTACGTCTTAGTATGCATCGCGGTCGGCTGTATCGCCCTGCCGTTGAACACGGTCGTGCGTCTCCTTCGCCGCGATCCGTCGCTGGATAAACAGGGCCGCGTCCTCGATGTCGCCAAATACCTGGGCTGGCGTCCTCTCGGCGACAGTCGAAAGCGCTTGCTGGCCCGTTTGCCGGGCAACGAAGTGTTCCAGGTCGAGTTGGTCGAGCGCACCTTGCGTTTGCCGCGCCTGCCAGCCGCCTGGGATGGCTTAACTATTTTGCACTTGAGCGATCTGCATTTTTTGGGCACGCCGGCGCGCGACTATTTCCAATTTGTCATGGACCGCTGCGCCGAGTGGCAGCCCGACCTCGTCGTCCTCACCGGCGATATCGTCGACAGCAGCCGGCACATGCGCTGGATCGTGCCAGTGCTAGGTCGGCTGCGCTGGCGCATCGCCGCCTTTGCCATTCTCGGCAATCACGATCATTGGCTGGAAACCTCGTATATTCGCCGCCGCTTGGGCCGCCTGGGCATGATCGTCCTCCCCAATACCTGGCGCCAAGTCGAGGTGCGCGGCGAACCGTTGGTGGTCATTGGCCACGAAGGTCCGTGGCTGAAGCCAGGGCCAGACCTTACGGCCTGTCCGCGCGAACCTTTCCGCCTTTGTTTGAGTCATACGCCGGACAACAT
>JAJPIY010000304.1 GCA_021324515.1 Planctomycetota bacterium | reverse complement strand
GGCACGTTCAAGGATGGTGGTCGGGGCGGCGGCGACGGCGGTCTTTACGAGTTCGGGCGATCAATAAACTTTGTAACCCCTTCAAGCGAGTAAGGGACATTTCTGATCTCCATGCAAGGGTGCATACTTCGAAGGTGAGAGCGACGATTGTTATACGGGCACGGGGAGATTGGATATTTTTTCCCTTTCCTCGTGCCCAGTATAACACCCCCCGCTCGCCAGAGAACAACCGGGGGGTTAACACCCCCCGCTCGCCAGAGAACAACCGGGGGGTTAACACCCCCCGCTCGCCTATGTCTGAGCTCGATCCGATATTTCTCCGGACGAACGCTACATTGCGGGATTGCTGAGCCGCATTCGGCAGGGGTAGTTGTCCGTGGACGCTTCGTCGCAACGTCGTTTGCGTTTTGGGCCCCGAACTTAGCGTCGCAGATGGGCGTCCAAGAAGGCCCGGATGGCTGCGGCGTTGCGTTGTTGTTCTTTGGGGCCCCAGTTTTCGCCGTGGTCCTTGCCGTGCAGGGTCATCAACTGTGAGGAGACCCGCGCTTTGCGGAGGGCGGCGTGCAGCAGTTGGGCCTGTTCATAAGGGACGACCGTATCCGCAGTGCCGTGGATAGTCAGCACCGGCGGTGCGCCGCGATGAACGTAGGCTAACGGCGAGGCCGCCCGGTAGAGCCCGGGCAGCTGCTCGCGGCTGCCGCCCAAAAAATCGGCAATTACCAAACGTGTGGTCTCCGGCCAGTCCGGCCGTGTCAGGTCGGTCGGGCCTGAGATGTTGATGACGGCCTGGACACGGCTGGATTGTTCTGGATGACCGCCCTCGCCCTCTAGCCCCTCCTGCGCTTCCGTCAACCCCAGCAAGAGTGCCAGATGCGCCCCGGCCGAGAAACCCAGCGCGGCGATGCGTTCGCGGTCGATCTGGCGGCGTTCCGCATGGGCGCGGAGCCAGCGCACAGCACATTTGGCATCCTGGATCTGAGCCGGGAACTTGTGCCGTGGGGCCAGGCGATAACCAACCGTGGCGGCGACGTAACCCTGACCGGCCAAAAGAGCGGCAAGGGGGCGATGGACCTCATGAGAACCTTTGGCCCAACCGCCGCCGTGAAGGATGACCACGGCAGGAAACGGCCCCGGCACGTCCTTGGGAGCGAAGAGATCGAGCTGCAAATCCTCACCGCCGGCATGGCCATAAACGACATCCAGCTCCTCGCGGACAGGATAGCTCGGGACCGACGCAGTACCGTTCCCCCGAACCGGCAGCGCGCCGGCCTCGCCTGAGGACCGAGAGCGAAGAGATGCGCAGCCAAGACTCGTCGCAAACGCAATGCAGAATCCGCAGCGCAGAATGCCGAAGAACAGACAAAACGAGTTTCTCATCTCCAAATAGTGACTTTCACCTTCGGCGCTGTCCACTCGCTGAGGGCATTCTGAGCTCGGCATTCTGCGTCTGGCCTTCTGCATCTTGCATTCTTGTGTCTCCTGGCAATCCTGCCGTATTTGCGGCCAGTCCATTCGCTAGGCAAAAACGCCAGCGCCGGCGGCGCCCTCTGTATCCGCCAACAAAGCTCAAGAAACATCCCGCCAATTGCCGATAGGATGAGGAGTAAGACCCTTGCGCCTACAATACTGCCTTCGCTCTGATCCGTCGAGGAGGACCAGGAAAGCAAGGCAAATGGGGCGAAGCATCCGCGGGAGGGCAAGCGATGGAGGGGCTGCGCGTGGTTAAGGAACCGTTGACCCCGCAGACGCCGTGCAGTCGCTGTCAGTCAGCCGGCTGTCCCTGGGACCGGCTCGCCGGTCAGTCTATCTGTCCGGATTGCCAAGAAGCGTTGGCCCAAGGCGAGGGAGAGCCGTTTATTGTCCGTACCGAAAAACATCGCTGTGTCATCTGCCAACAGCTGGGCACCGTCCGCTATTTGACCTATCCTCTGCACTCGGCCGAGCCGGTAGAGATGGATTTGTGCCCGCGCCACTTCCAAGCACTGTTGGCGCGACGGCTGGATCGTCATGCCTATCACCAATTGAGCCGGCAACTGCAAACGCTGGGCTTCTCGACCCGTCAGGTATTTCTGCTGCACGAAGCGTTTTACGATGAGCAGGGCCATTCGTTGCAGCCCGTGCCGGAACTGTAGTCCGATCGTCTCAAGAGAACGATCATGCAAGGGATCCTTTCCTCGTTCCCAGGTCGGACCTGGGGACGCACTGACCACGAAGTTCCCCCATTTCCAGTCCCGTCCTGGGAACAAGGGCTGTATATCGTTTCGATTGTGCAATTCTTACGCTGCGCCGGCCCCGCCTATGTGTGGGTGTTGGTGGGACTGATCGTTCCTGTGCTGCGGCTGGTCTGGAGCGCGGACTATCGCTGGAGCGTGTGGTCGCGGGTGCAACTCGAATGGGCCAGTATCAAGGCATTTGCAAGTGACCGTTCTCGACTACCGTGGCGGGCCACCGCGTTGCTGATTGTGTTGCCGGCGGGGTTGTATTTCCTGTCTCAAGGCCGGCCCCTGATGAGCGGCGATTCCAAACCGATCACGCTGACTGCCTCCGCCCTGGTGCGCGACGGGACCACGGACCTTAGCGCTTTCATATCAGAATATGCCTCCGTGTACCGCCCCGATGCCAGTTCGACCCTGCCGTATTTCTTGGTGCGGACGGCGACGGGTGTACATTCCAGCTACCCTTCGGGAATGTTCCTGTTCGCCGTGCCCTCGGCAGCGTTAGCCCGGCTGCTTGGTGCCGACCTGTCGTCCGGCGGAGTGCAGGACCGCATGGAGAAAGGCGTCGCTTCCTGGTTGGCAGCGGCGTGCCTGGGACTGTTCTTTTTGCTCGCGCTGCACCTAGTCGATGCGGCCAGTGCGGCGTGGATGACGCTGCTTCTAGCGACGGGATCGGGCATGTGCAGCACGGTAGCGCAAGCGCTCTGGCAGCATGGCGGGGTCCTGTTCTGGATGTTGCTGGCGCTCCTGATTGAGTTCCGCACCTGGCGGCGTCCAACGCTGCTTGCAATGCTGCTTCAAGGCGTGGCCCTGGCTATGATGTTCGCCTGTCGTTTGCCGTCGGCGTTGCTCATCGCGGCGTTTGGCGTTTGGCTGTTGATCCGAGCACCACGCCGCGCGGTCGTGGTTGGCCTCCTCGCTGCCTTAGCCTATCTGCCGTGGGCATGGTACTATGGGACAACGTACGGCCACATTTTCGGACCCTCGATTCGGCAACTGGAAATGTTCACGGGCAGCTGGCGCGACACGCTCATCCCCCTGCTGTTCAGCACCGATCACGGACTGCTGGTTTATCAACCGTGGATCGTGCTGGGGCTGACGATGGCCGTGCCGAGCATGCGCCGCCGTTTGCCGGACATGCCGATAGATGCGCCACGCGGTTGGCAATGGTTGTGCCTGGCCGTCATTGGAGCGCAGGTGGCGCTGATCGCCTCGTGGTACTGTTGGTGGGGCGGGCAGTGTTGGGGATCGCGGCTCCTTGTCGAAACGGTGCCGTTTTTCGCTCTGCTTTGTCTCCCTTCTCTTGCCGTCCTTCGTCGGTTGGCATGGGGCCGCCGGTTCCTAGGAGCGACGGCACTCCTCGCCGCTTTCGTGCAGCTGCCCGGAGTGTATTTGAAAGCAGACTTCCGCGATACCCAACCAGCGCTAATCGGCAGTGCAACCCCGGAACCGCCGGGTTCCTGGAAACACTGGCCGTTCCTCACACCGTTTGTCGGCGCGCTGCACAGCTGTCACTGATGGAATGGGCTTCCGCTTTATACTGGGCGAGCGGGGGGTGTGAACCCCCCGGTAGCATAACCGGGGGGTTCACACCCCCCGCT
>JAJPIY010000251.1 GCA_021324515.1 Planctomycetota bacterium | reverse complement strand
GCTCGCCTACGGCTCGCGGCTAACCGGGCAATTCCATCAAGCGAGCCCTAGGGGAGCGTTTCTCGCGCTCGCCTACGGCTCGCGGCTAACCGGGCAATTCCATCAAGAACATTCTTCCCGTGCGCGGGCCAGGATAGGGGCGAGGCGGTCGAGGGCCGTAAGAGCCGCCTCAACCTGGTTTTTCAAAGGCAGCCAATAGTTGGCCTCGAACGCTTGGGCGATTGGATCGTCCCAGCCGGCGCGGGCGTCCTCCCAATGGGCGGCGACTGTTTTCAGGCCGTCGGCCAGGCAGATCGACGTGGTAGTCAAGCTCATGAGGTCCCTCCCGGTGGCGTCGGCGGCTCGGTCGTGGACACAGCCATATAGGCTTCGAGAAGGGCAATCTTGTTCTCCAGGACCGCCAGTCCCTGCTTCAGATCGGCATCGAGCAGGCCGGCCAGACGCCGTGCTGGCCCTTCGTATTCGTTGACGGCCTGGGGCAAATGCACCAGCCAACGCTTGACGACGGCCACTTTTTCTTCGGCTTCACGCAGCCGGTCCTGGGCCTTGCGCAAGGCAAGCTCTTGCTCGACGTAGCCGCTGCGCTCTCCTTGGCGAATGGCACGAGCGTGGGCCAGGTCGGCGCGCGCGCGATAGACTTCCTCGTGCCGCCTTTCGACCTGACGCTGCCAATGCTTGAGTTGCTGGTGCAGATAATCCAAGACACGGCGAATCTCCATTTCGGCCGCACCGAGCGCTTCTAGGGCTTCCGGGCCATAGCGGGCCAGCGCGGCGTGCAGTGCCTTGAGGGCGTCAAGCGAGTTGACTCGTGCGGATGGACTCATGAGTGCTTGTCAACGTTGTTGCAGGTATTCTTCGATGCGCTCGGCTTTACGGATTAGATACGGAATCTGCTGTTGCGATGCTTCTATAAAGCGTGCCAGCACCTGGACGGCCTCGGCGAACTGTTGGGCGAAGCGCTCGTGTTCTTGATCGCGCCAGGTGTCGCCAAGCCCGGCGAACTGTCCTTGGAGGACGGCCAGCTGGTGCTGCAATTCGTTGTTGAAGTGCTTCAGGTTATGGGCGAAGCGCCGCAACTCCGCCGGGTCCACGATGGCTTTAGACATGCTCACCCCCCTGCGACCGCGTGATGGTTTTCCTCCTCCAATCTAGCAGGGAGAAAGGCGGCTGTAAATCACCAGAAGAGGGAGGGGCGAGAGGCCCAGGGCCAAGGGCGAGCGAAGGGGCTGGTTCTTCTCTCGCCTCTGGCCCTTCCTCCCTTCCTTATTCGCGGAAGTCGCTATGGCAGTTGGTGCAGCTGGCGCTGAGGTTGTTTGCCGCCTTCTTAACGTCATTGACGCTGTCGCTTTTGACGGCCTTGAGCAACTCCTCGGCGCCTTTTTTCATCTCCTTGGTATAATCTTTCCACTTGGCCGCGTTCTTCTTGCCATAGTTTTGGACGTACTTGTCCTGCTCACTGATGAGGGCGACGGCCCGGCTCAACTCGCCGACCTTGATAAGGTCCGCTTTCATGCCGGCGAGCTTCTGGGGGGTCAGTTTCGCCTTGCCGGTGGGGCTGCCGATCTTGCCAAGTGTCAGCTCGATGTCATCGACGCCGTCCTTGCCCATGCCGATGCCGCCTTTCTTTTTCGGCTTGTACACCCACATGATGGGTTCCAATTCATCAAACTTCTGAGTGATGGCTGCGATTTGGCCCTTAACATCGCCTCCCTTGTTCATCGCATCCACCAATTTGAGAACAGCTTCTTGGGCGGCTTTCTTGTCATCGTCATCCGCGCTCAGAGCAGTGATCGACCACAAACCCAGGCCCAATAAAGCTGCCGTAAACGTAATTGCTGCACGCCGTTTCATGAGTTTCTCCCGCAAAGGATTAGGGTCCCGCAGAGAAGGTTATTGCCCGCAGCGGCGGATGACAAGACTCTCTCAGCCCGCAGCGTAAGCAAGAGAGGGACTTACCCTTTGTTTACGCTGCGGGCTGGGAGGAATACGCTGTTTTGCTCCCGTGTCAATTGCAACCTATACTTTGTGCAAGCTAGCGCCAAGATGCCGTTCCTCGCCCGTTGTGAGGACGAAACATGGCCGGATCCTCTTCCCTCTTGGGCACAAAGACGCATTGTTGTACGCCGGGCGATATTGTTGGCGTCTTCCGGCACAATGTCGTCTCCGGTGATGCGCCAAAGGAGAAACGCCTTTCGGACCTTGCCGTGTCTAGCGATGTACGCGCCTTCCTTCACCAGATTGTTCGCCTTCATCTCTTGTCGGCAGACGTCGTCGATCGCTTCCTCAGCGAGCGAGAGGAGCGCCTGGCAGAGTACAGCAGCGGCGTGCAGATGGGCCAGGCGCTGGTGCAAGCCGGCTTGCTGACCAACTATCAGCTGGAGCGTGTGCTGGCCAGCTCGACACATGGTCTGGTGCTGGGTAATTATCGCGTCCTCGATCGGTTAGGCAGTGGCGGTATGGGCACGGTTTTCTTGGCCGAGCATTGCCTGATGAAGCGCCGCGTGGCTGTCAAGGTGCTGCCGGTGGATGACGATTGTCCTCTTTCCGTCCGGCAGCGCTTCTATGCCGAGATGCGCGTATTGGCCGAGCTATGCCACACGCACATTGTCATGGCGTTCGATGCTGGCAACGTTGTGCCCGACGATCCTTCGTTACCGGAGTTGATTTACCTGGTGATGGAACTGGTGGACGGCGGCGACCTGGAACGGCTCGTTCTAGACAAAGGGCCATGCGACGTGGCGACAGCGTGCCGCTACATCCATCAAGCGGCCAGCGGTTTGCAAGCCGCCCATGATCGCCACCTAGTCCACCGCGACATCAAGCCCTCCAATATCCTGCTGACGACGACGGGGCAAGCAAAACTGGTGGATTTCGGGCTGGCTCGGCAATTTTGCAGCCGGCTCACCGACCCGCGCGCCTTGTTGGGCAGTCTGGAGTTCATGCCGCCAGAGCAGAGCCATGATCCCTCGGCCGTAGGCAAAGAGGCCGACATCTACGGCCTGGGCGCGACCTTGTTTTGGCTGTTAACGGGCGAGCCGCCGTATCCCGTCGTTCGCCACGTCGGCGCCGCCTTGCGCGCCTTACAGGAACAAGAACCACGCCGGGTGCGCGATCTGCGCCCGGATGTTCCTCCCGAATGCGACCGACTGGTCGCCCAAATGATGGATCGCAATCCGGCGCGACGTCTGCCCACTCCCCTGGCCGTCATGAATGCGCTGACGCCTTT
>JAJPIY010000131.1 GCA_021324515.1 Planctomycetota bacterium | reverse complement strand
TTGGGCCTGGAACAGCGCATCCGCCGGCCCTGGTTCGATCGTTGGGTGCGCAATCCGGCACGGATCGTGCCGCGCATGGAGATGCCGTCGGTGCAAATTCCCGTGGCCGGCGTGCTCGATGGCAAACTCGATGAGCAACTCAACGCTGTCTGGCACGTTCTCAACCTGCCTGGCTTCGAGCCACCGCTACCTAACCCGATCCGCATACTCCGCCATTCCGGAAACCAACGAGATGCGGAACCGATCGTCCTGACGGACATTCTTGAACAGAGTAGACAGACGCGCATCAAGCCATTCCTCGTCGGCCTGGCGAACCGACATAACGTACTCTTTGATCTGGAAATCGGCGCTTTGGTGCAATGGAACATCGGCGATGTGGCGCGCCAGCACACGCGCGGCAAATCCTGGTTCTGGGAACCGGCCGGCGCTGTGGTCCTTGATACTGCACTGGCGCAACCGGACCTGACGCTGCACCTCGATGACCGCGATCTGGCTGTGCATCCGCTAGGACAATTCCTTACAGAAGCGGATGCCTGGCAAACCAAGGGGGCGAGCATTTGCTTGCATTACCGCTTGAAAAGCGCAGACGGAAGCCTGCTCCACATTCGTCGCCAGTGGGCCCCCACGACGGCGGGATTCACTCAGGAGCTGTCGCTGGAGGGCATCCCTGTCAAAGCCAAAGTACGGTTGCGCCTGTTGAATGCGGAGCGTGCGGCCAAGGCCCGCCGTACAGCGGACGGCCGCACCCTCTACCTTGGCGATCGTTTTGCCAGCCGCATTGTTCTGGTCGAACCCAGAGGCCGAACCTTCACGGCAGACGCTCAAAGTCTGCTCTTGGCTCCCGATGAGCAGGGCGCGCTCCGCGTGGTGCTCTCTTACGAATCGGAAGTCCCGATCGATCGCTTCCCCGAAGCGCTCCCGCTTCCGGCCGTTCGCAAGAACGAGCCAGTGGAAGTCGCGCCCGGCTTCTCTGGCGTGCGTCTTCCTCTGCCGTCGGACATTATGCCAACGGGACTGTGTTGGCGGCCCAATGGACGACTGGTCTTGTGTTCGCTGAAAGGCCAGGTTTTCGAGGCCCTTGACGCCGACGGCGACGGCGTGGAAGATCACTTGACCCTTCTGGCCGATGGCTTCCCAGCCCCCTATGGCATCCGCGCCCAGGCCGATCACATCGATCTTAGCACGAAATATGCTCTTCTTAGGCTGCGTATTCCTGATAAGTCTGGTCGGCGCATTGATACTATCGCCTCCGGCTGGGGCTACAGCTCCGATTATCACGATTGGGCCGTGGGGCTCCCGCAAAATGAGCGTGGCGAATATTTCCTCGGCATTCCCTGCCAACAAGACAAACGCTCGCCCCTCGCCGCCCGCTTTCGCGGCCATGTCCTGCGCCTAACGCCACGCAGACCCACTCGCGATGATCCGCACGCATTCACCCTTGCGTCGATCTCCACCGGCCATCGTTTCCCGATGGGGCTGGCACTCGACCGTACCGGCGAGCTATTCGCTACCGACAATCAGGGGAACTACAAACCGTTCAATGAATTGAACCACATCCGGCCGGGGAGCCATTTCGGCTTCATCAACTTTCTCGACCGCGGCCAATCGCCTCCGCCGCGCACACCCTCCGCTGTCAATGTCCCTCATCCGTGGACGCGCAGCGTCAATGGCATCTGCTTTCTGTACACGCCCCAGCAACTCCGGAGCAAACTTGGCCGCGATCTCTTCGGCCCGCTCGAAGGCCATCTCATCGGCTGCGAATATGATACGCGTCGCCTGATCCGCATGACACTCCAGCGCGTCGGCGACACGTTCCAGGGCGCTGCGTATCCTCTGAGCATCCCACCAAGCGATCCGCAACACGGTTTTCTTGGCCCGCTGGTTTGCTCTGTGTCGCCGCGCGGCGAACTGTACATCGGCAGCATCCGCGATAGCGGCTGGGGAGCCGGCGCCAATGTCGGCGAAATCGTCCGCGTCCAAGTCCAGCCCGACAAGCTGCCCTGCGGCATTGCCGAGGTCCAGGCGACACCCGAAGGGTTCCAGATCGATTTCTTCCGCCCTATTGACCGCAGATTGGCCGGACATATCGAGAATTACTCGGTCCAGTCTTATCGCCGTGAACCAACACCGGCCTACGGCAGTCCTGACCGCGACCGCCGCACCGAGAAAATAACTGACGTGACCGTATCCAACGACGCGCGTCGGGTAACGCTGAAACTTACCAAGATGCGTCCGGGATTTGTGTATGAATTGCGACTCAAGAACCTCGCCGGCGGCGGTGTTTTCCATCCTGCCGAGGCATATTACACACTGAACGTTGTGCCGAAATGACCCAAGGCGCTTGGGCGCTCTCCTCCTTGGCATGCAGTTGTAATACTTTTCCTTTCCTCCTTGTGTGGGGAAGGAAGAAAGCAACTCCCTCCCCCCAAGAAGGGGAGGGAGAAAAAGATCACAACGGTTGGCACCGAGGAGATTTAGGGACCGAGAGCAGCGCTTACAGCGGCGGCCATTCGTGATCGAGCCCTTCTTGCTCGATGAGCCGGATCTGGTCCACGCTGACGCCGAATCGGTTGGCGACCAGCTGGCGTGAGCGCACCACGCCGACACGTTGATCCTGCGTTTCCACGAGCGCGAGGAAAATTTCCTTGCGCCGCGGCTCGGGCAAAACCTCTTCTAATTGATGCTGTGGCATCGTCAAACCTCGTGTTGGGACCAGAGTGGGCGGACAAGGTGTCCAGTCTCCCTTACCCCAAGTGTACCACAAGGCCAAAGACTGTCGGGGGAATTCCCCCTTTTTTCGTTTCGGGTCCGTCGGCAGCGCCGTCAAGGGCGTCTCTTGCTGGCGCCGCCAACAGACGATCCGGCCCATTCCGTCGGCGGTTTCGCCTTGCGTTGCTGCTAGGAGATTCGTAAAAAAAAGAATAAGTCCAACTGGCCCGTGGCAGTGTCTCGGCTGCGTCCTTTTATTCCCTGGACTGAGAACGGGTCTTGTAAATGCGCCGGTCATGCAGGCGAACCGGCGTTCGTCCTTGCCGAGAGGACGGTTGGAGGACTTTCGCCAGTTTTCTGAGATTTTGGGAGTGTTTATGGCCAAAGAAGAAGCGATTCAGGTTCAAGGCAAGGTGATCGCCGCCCTTGCCAACACGCAGTTCCGGGTGCGTCTGGAGAACGGGCACGAGATCGTGGCCCATATCGCCGGCAAGATCCGTAAGAACTTCATTCGCATCCTGCCCGGCGACACGGTCACCGTCGCCATTTCTCCTTACGATTTGAGCAAAGGCCGCATCACCTACCGTGGCCCGTTGCGTCAGCGCACGGCCGATGCGGCGACGCCTCCGGAATAATGGCCGCCTCGGTCCGGGCGCGGGGCGTTGATAGCCCCGCTCGAAGAGGCGGACACGTCCTTTCTGCGCTTTCCTCTGCCTCTGCATGACAACGGTGCAAAAAAAATCTTTTTTTCTCTACCCAATGCCCGGTGTGCATGGTATAATACGATATGTTGTGGGCTTTACGGATTGGTCCATGGACGTGATGCTTGCCTCCGCGCCATCTCCCATTCTCCTGTCCAAAGTCCATTAGTTGTTAACGTTTCGCGGAGCCAGTCATCTTGCGCGATGACTGTATGCCTCGCCAGTTCCTTTCCGGAGGCCCTTATGGGCAAGAAGTTGTACGTGGGCAATCTGCCCTACTCGGTTGGTAACAATGATTTGCAGCGTCTGTTCGAGGCGCACGGCAGCGTGGTGTCGGTCCAGGTCATCATGGATCGCGACACCGGTCGCTCCAAAGGTTTCGGCTTTGTGGAGATGGGCAACGATACCGAAGCCCAAGTCGCCATTGCCGACATGAACGGCAAAGAGGTAGAGGGCCGGTCCTTGACCGTCAATGAAGCTCGTCCCAAGCCAGAAGGCAGCAACGGCAGTCGCGGCAGTCGCGGCAGTCGCGGCGGCTACGGTGGACGCAGCCGCTACTAACGGCCATTCCGAACAAGCCGACATAAGCTAGCTGGCGGGCTTTCCTTAGCTAGCTTATGTCGGCCGCCTGTCTTCTTTCACCAGTTCCAACACGCTCCACAAACTTGGATCTTCCGCCCAGGGAAATTCACTGCCGACGCTGAGCGACTGTTCTCCCAACTCGCGATCGTGGACAACAAGGTGTATCCCCAGACGGGGGTTCTGTTCTGGATCGAAACCATATAGCGCCGCCGCCGGCAAGAAGGCTTCCAATCGATAGCCGCCGGTACGCGGTATGAATTGAAACGGTACGATCTCCGCAGGCGCCATCGGCGCGTCCTGCAAAGCGCGATGGATCTTGCTCTGTACGAAGGCCGGCTCGTCCTTGTCTGGGCCACCGCCTGTGGCAAGGAAATGAAATTGATGACAATAACGGCTAGCACGATGGCTGGTACGGGCGTCGCGCGTGTCGATCCAGATGGTAACGCCGTCGGAAGACCGCGGCCGGGAGACATCTCCGGCTGGCGCCTGTTCCTTGCCGCGCACTTCTACTTGCAACGCCAATCCCCCCTCGTTCCAGGCCATGCGCACATCGGCGAACGAGCGCCGTTCATCCATGTCGGCGAAGCTGTCCAGCCGACACGCTTCGGGCAAATCGAGCAAGTCCTCGTTGTCTTCGCGTGGCAGCTCGGCAACGTAGTGGCAGGGGTAGCAAACACGGAAGAGAAAGCGGTTGGGGACCAAAGGCATTGTTGCGTCCTTCCTTCCAATTCAACTCAGTAGGCTGCGTTCGAGGACTTCGCGAGCGCGGGCGAAGCTCGGCTGCCAGGTAATCTCTGGTGCTCCGTGGGCCAGGCAATCGCGGAGTTTTTCCAATGTGTTGCGGGCCATATGCGGGCATTTGTTGCAGGCGCAGGTGATGCCCGGTACCGGATGATAGCGGTGCTGCGGAAACTTGCTCTGCATCTGCCACATCATGTTCGCCTCAGTGGCGACAAGAAAGTCCGTCGGCTCCCGGTAAGCCGCCAGGTGCTTGAGCATGGCTTCGGTGCCGCCAACGAAATCGCTGTGCTCCCGGATGTTCGCTGGACACTCCGGATGGGCCAGCGTGATCGCTTGGGGCAGCTGACGCTTCATTGCCAAAAGATCGCCGACGCTGAAAATCTCGTGTACGATGCATGAGCCGTCCCACAGAATCATTTTGCGTCCGGTGACTTCCTGTAGATATTGCCCCAAGTGCCGATCCGGTACGAACAAGATCTCGTAGTCGGCAGGCACACGACGAATGATGGCCTCGGCATTGCCGGAAGTGACGACCCAGTCAGACAAGGCTTTGACCGCGGCGGTGCTGTTGATGTACGTGACGGTCTGGAAGCGGCGGCCGTTGATGCGGAGCATTTCCTGATAGCGGGCCAGCTTATCCGCAGGGCAGCTCTCGGCCAGGCTGCACCCGGCTTGCAGGTCCGGCAACAGGACGCGCTTGTCCGGATTAAGGATTTTCGCTGTCTCGGCCATGAAATGCACCCCGCAGAAGACGATGGTCGAGGTGGTGACTTTCGTGGCCTGGCGGGCCAGTTTCAGGCTATCGCCGGTGAAATCGGCAAGCTCCTGGATTTCGCCGTCCTGGTAGTAGTGAGCGAGAATGGTGGCGTTGTTGTGTACTTTGAGATGGCGAATCTCGCCGATGAGATCGAGCATGGTAAAAGCCCTTGTTTTTCATGTGGCGGAGGACGAACCCACATCGGAAAGTATTGTACACAAATTTTTTGCTTTCGACGATTGACTTTCGCCGTAGATCAGAGAAACTGGTAAGCATACTTCGCTCACTGAGTTCCCACCTATTTTCCCCACAGGGAGGAGATCCATCGTGACTGATACGTTCCCCAATCTTTCGCGTCGAGACATGATGAAGACGACTGGCAAAGTCGCTGTGGCCTCGGCGCTGGCCGGACTGGCCATCCCGGCGGTTCACGCCGGCGAAAACAACACCATTCAGCTGGCCCTGGTCGGCTGCGGCGGGCGCGGCACCGGCGCTGCCGAGGATGCCTTGGTCAGCCGTTTCGGCCCTACCAAGCTCGTCGCTATGGCCGACATTTTCACCAGTAAGCTCAACCGATGCTATGACTACCTCAAAAAGTTTGAGAAGGACAAGAAAGTCGACGTGCCCACGGATCGCAAGTTCCTTGGTTTCGATGCCTATAAGCATGCCATGGACTGCCTGCGGCCAGGCGATGTGGTCATCCTGACGACGCCGCCGGCGTTTCGCTGGGTCCATTTCACCTACGCCATCCAGAAGGGACTGCATGTCTTCATGGAGAAGCCGATCACCGTCGATGGGCCGAGCACGCGCAAGATGTTGAAGCTGGGCGAGGAAGCGCGAGCCAAGAACCTCAAGGTCGGCGTAGGTCTGATGTGTCGGCACTGCCATGCGCGGCAGGAATTGTACCAACGCATCCGCGACGGCCAACTGGGCGAAATCCTCCTGCTACGTGCCTATCGGCAGCATGGCCCGGAGGCCTTCTTCGCTTCCAAACCCAAGCCG
The DNA here is from genome assembly GCA_021324515.1 of Planctomycetota bacterium. Classification (GTDB taxonomy): domain Bacteria; phylum Planctomycetota; class Planctomycetia; order Gemmatales; family Gemmataceae; genus JAJPHU01. The sequence goes on along the minus strand of JAJPIY010000131.1, from coordinate 5,525 downwards.
CCGGGCATCAGCGAACTGCTCTATCAAGTGCAGCGTTTCCATTCGTTTTTGTGGGCCAGCGGCGGCTGCTACAGTGATTTCTACATCCACAATATCGATGAATGCTGCTGGATGAAAGACGCCTGGCCTGTGGAAGCGCGCGGCTCCGGCGGCCGGCATTACCATAATGACAGCGGTGGCACCGACATCGATCAGAACTTCGATGTCTATTCCGTCGAGTATACCTTCGCTGATGGCACCAAGTTGTGGCTGGAAGGCCGCTGCATGATCGGCTGCGAGCAAGAACATGCCAGCTACGCGCACGGCACCAAAGGCTCGGCTATCATTTCGGTCAACGGCCACTGGCCGTCCTATGCGCGCATCTTCAAGGGACAAAATTGCGTCTTCACCGGCGAAGCCCGACGCCGGGGCAAAAGGACGCCAAAGACCAGCGGCCAGCACCAGCAAGACCTCACCTGGCGCGCCGAGGAGAAGGACGCGGACAATCCCTATCGCGTAGAGTGGGACGACCTGCTCCAGGCCATCCGCGAAGACAGATCCTATAGCGAAGTCGAGCGCGGCGCTATGGCCAGCATCGTCACGGCCATGGGACGCAAGGCGGCGCACACCGGCCAGACCGTCACGCTGAAGGCCATGCTCGCCGATGCCCATGAGTTCGCCCCGGAGGTCGATCGGCTGACGATGGATTCGCCCGCACCGCTCTTGGCCGGTCCCGACGGCAAGTATCCCGTGCCGGAGCCGGGCCGCAAAAAGGACCGCGAATTCTAATGATGGGTGGACACCTCCCCATCTCTCTTACCCGCCTACCACGCCAGCAAGGGGATCTCTTGCTGGCGCGGTAGGCGGGCTGGTCTTTCTTGTCTCTGTTTGCTCGGGCGCAATCGATACATTGGGAAAATCCAGAAGATTCACGCAGATTTGTCGAAGAGGCGCCTCGTGATAAGTCGATAAAGACCGTACAGCGCGACCGGAGGCGAGGGTGCCATACATGCGTGGGCAAGGATGGTGGTGCTTGTTACTCCTGGTCGCTTTGGTGGTCGGCTGCGCTCACGCGCCGTCCCGGCCGCCTAATCCCCAGGCCCCGCATGGAGGCGTCGATCCAGAAACTACCTCAATCCGCCAGGTGTCTTACGAGCCAAAGCAAGAAGGGCCGACAGAGCAGCCTTTGCACACCCCGGCCGAATTGCCGCAGGCGCGGTTGGCCCTGCAGGCAATCGACACACTCTTTGCCGGCAAGGAAGAATTGCTGCTCGATGTCCTGGTTCAAGCCGTCCTCGCACGCAATCCCACCTTGGTGCAGATGGTGGCGACGTGGCAAGCCGTCCAAGCACGCTATCCGCAGGTAACTTCCCTAGACGATCCTATCCTCGGCACAACGCTAGCCCCTGCTGGACTGGGCACAACGGGAGACGCCAGCAATGGCTATCGCATCGAAGCCTGGCAAAAGCTGCCGTGGCGTGGCAAGTTGACGCTGCGTGGCGAGAATGTCCAAGCCCAAGCGCGAGCCGCCGCCGACGATGTGAACGATGTCCGCCTACAGCTCATCGAGAGCGTCAAAATCGCTTTTTACGACTACTATTGGGTCGCCCGCGCCATGGAGGTCAACGCAGAGAACTTGCGTCTGTTGCAGAAGTTTCGCCGCGATGCAGAGTTCCGCTACATCAACGGCCAGGCGCCTCAGCAGGATCTCTTTCTGGCCGATGTGGAGATCGGCCGCCAACAGAAGCGGAACTACACGCTGGAGCGCCTGCGTCTGGTGGCCGTCGCCCGCATCAACACGTTGCTCAACCGTGATCCGGACCTACCGTTGCCGCCGCCCCCCAAAAAGATCGAAATTGCCGAGGGGTTGCCCGAAGCTGCCCAGCTGCGCGCCGCCGCCCTGGCGCGCCGTCCCGACCTGCGTGCCTTGGCCAATCGCATCCAGGCCGAGGAAGCAGCCCTGGCGCTGGCCTACAAGGAGTATTACCCCGACTTCGACTTGATGGCCGCCTATGACGCTTTCTGGGTCGAACCGGGTTTGCGGCCCCAGCTAGCCTTGCGCATGAATCTACCTGTCCGCCTGGCCCGCCGCCGCGCCGCGGTCTGGGAGGCCAAAGCCAAGATCGCCCAGCGCCGCGCCGAACTGGATCGTCAAGTGAATCAGATGAACTACGAGATCAACCAAGCCTACGCCGAGGTCGTGGAAAACAAACAGGCCGGACGGCTGTACGAACAAGAGGTATTGCCCAAGGCTGAGTTGAACGTTAACTCCGCCGAGGCAGCGTATCAGAACGGCCGCATCCCGTTTTTGACACTGGTGGAAGCCGAACGCGAGGTCATCCGCTTGAAAGATGATTATTACCAGTTCGTCGCCGAATACTACCGCCGCCTGGCAACGCTAGAGCGCGCGGCCGGCGGTTCACTCGCACTGGCCGATGGCGCTGGGGTCAGCCCAGCACCCTCCGACCTCTTGCCATGCCACCAATAAATCGGTCCTCCATTTGGGCCTGGAAAAGCCAGTAGGCACGGCAAGAGTAGCGCGGCGGCCTATCAACTAACACGGCCTGCGAACCAATACCCCTCACGACTCTTCGGGAGCGATTGACTTCATGGAGGCAGAAGAAGAGTGGGTGTCTAGAGAAGCGTAAGCCTTTCACGATTGGCCCGGGGAGAGTTTATGCCCTCCTCGGGAAGTTTGTAAACAGCTTGCCTCCGACGATATAATGAGGTCGATGCTTCGTTCTTCTGTTGTCCCTGATGCTTCACGTCCACTCGCTGTCCTCGTCAGCGGAGGGCTGGATAGCGCTATCCTCCTCGCTGAATCGCTCCACCAATATCCTGCCGTTTGGCCGCTCTACGTCCAGTTCGGTCTCTTCTGGGAGCAAACGGAGTTACAGCACTTGCACCGTTTCCTGGATGCCATCCGCACGCCGACGTTGCGCACGCTGACTATGCTGACCTTACCGGTCGCCGACTTGTACGGCGAACACTGGAGTCTGACGGGAATCGGTGTGCCAGCGGCAGGAACACCCGACGCCGCCGTGTATCTGCCGGGACGCAATGTTTTGTTGCTCGCCAAGGCGATGTTGTGGTGTCATCTGCACGGCGTTCCTACGCTGGCCTTGGCGCCCTTGGAGAGCAACCCGTTCCCCGACGCCACACCGGCTTTCTTCGCTGCCTACGAGGCGATCGTCAACCAGGCCATCCGTGGGGCGGTGCAGGTCGTGCAGCCCTATCTCGGTTTACACAAAGAGGCCGTGCTCCAGCGCGGTCGGCACCTGCCGTTGCAATGGACCTTCTCGTGCATGAGACCCATTGACGGCCAGCACTGTGGTGCGTGCAATAAATGTGCGGAGCGCCGCAACGCTTTCCTCCGTGCCGGCTGCCCAGACCCGACTGTTTACCATCGGGAGGAAGAATGTTCAGCGTGACCCGCGAGATCCCGTTTTGCTACGGCCATCGCTTGCTCAACTACGAGGGCAAATGCCGCCACCTGCATGGACACAACGGCAAGGCCGTCATCACGCTGGCGACCGACTCGCTCGATTCCCTCGGCATGGTCATGGATTTCACGTGCCTCAAGCGCATCGTCGGCGCCTGGATCGACGAGCACCTCGATCACAAAATGCTGTTGCACCGCGACGATCCGATCTTGCCCTTCCTGCGCCAACAGGGCGAGCCAGTATTCGTGATGGACGTGAACCCGACAGCGGAGAACATCGCCCGGCTGATTTTCGAGTTCGCGGCCCAGCAGGGCTTCCCCGTCGTTGAAGTCAAACTGTGGGAGACCGAGAGTTGTTTCGCTACTTACAGAAGATTGTGAGAAGTGGTTAGCCGCGACCCGTAGGGGAGCGCGGCCTACAGAAGATTGTGAGAAGTGGTTAGCCGCGACCCGTAGGGGAGCGCGGCGGCCGCGCTCCCCTACGGGTCGCGGCTAACCTGCGGTCTGGTCAGTTCAGTCCTTCCAGAAATCCGGCCATTTCTTCGGCAGCGTGCAGGTCGCCTTGTTTTCGTGCAGCGGCGATACCGGCCTGAAAGACCGCTCGCGCTTCCTCCACGCGGTTGAGGCGGGCCAATGCTCGCCCCGCTTGCATGTAGCCCGGCACGTAATCCGGCGTCATCCGCAACAATTCCTCAAAGCAGCGAACCGCTTCCTCGTCTTGCCCTGCGCTGACGTGCTCCATCGCCAAGCCGTAGCGCAGGAACGGATCGTGCGGATCTTCGGCGAGCATTTCTTCGAGTTGTTGTCTGCGTGATTTACCGGTCATCATCGCCACCTCTTTTATCAGAAATTGGAACGTACTTGTTCTAGCCCGCTGTATCCAAGAGGCAACTTCGCTAGCCCCGTCACGTTCGCTGCAATTGCTACAGACGCTAAGGATCGCGTTCCCCCTCTGACCCGCCCCTGGAGCGCCTTCTGCCTTCCACCACGCACAGTCCGTCTGCCGCTCTCGGCGGTAGATAGCCGATAGCGGAGAGCGGAGCATCAACAGCCCCGAGGCGCGAGACGACATGAGAGTGCAACGGCTTCATCCTTCGTCTTTCATCCTTCTTCCTTTGGCGCTGGTGCTAGGCGGCGGAGCGGTTCAGGCCGAGCCGGACCTTCCCCCGATCGAGCCGCCAAGAACGGGTAGTTTGCGCAGCTGGAACTTGCGACAGACGCCGATCGTCGAGGTGGTCAAGCGCGTCCGCGACGCCGTCGTCAACATCCACAGCGAACGCACCGTCCGCGCCGCTGTCGGCGACGAATCGTTTTCTAACAACAACTCCCTAAACCGAATCAACGGCATGGGCACGGGCATCCTCATTGATCCGCGCGGCTTCATCATCACCAACCAGCACGTGGTCGAAGATGTCGCCCTCATTCGCGTCCGTCTCGCCGACGGCACGGCAGCCAACGCCCGCTTGGTGGCCCGCGATTCGGAGTGTGATCTGGCCTTGCTCAAGATCGACGTGGATCACCCCTTGGCGACGATGCCTTTGGGCACCACGCGCGACCTGATGGTCGGCGAAACCGTGGTGGCTATCGGCAACGCCTACGGCTACGAGCACACGGTCACGGTTGGCGTCGTCAGCGCCGTCAGCCGCGATGTTAATCTCAACAAGGAAGTGTCGTACAAGTCGCTGATTCAGACAGACGCCAGCATCAACCCCGGCAATTCCGGCGGTCCCTTGCTGAACATCTACGGCGAATTGATCGGCGTCAACGTGGCCATTCGCGCTGGGGCCCAAGGCATCGGCTTTGCCATCCCCGTGGAGACGATGATCCGCGTGGCTGGCCGCATGTTGGCCTCGCGGGCGCCGCAGGGCAGCGCCCGCAGCCGCTTGGGGCTGGTGGTTAAGGATGAGGTCCGCCTCGCACCACCGGGCGGCAACCTGGGGGAAACAGCCGGCTTGCGTTCTGTGGTCGTGGATCATCTCGATCCAGGCAGCGCGGCGGCCCGCGCCGGCCTGGAACGCGGCGACATCCTACTGGCCGCTGCCGATACGCCGATCGCTGCCAGTCTCGATCTCGAACGTGCTCTGTTTGAGCGTTCTACCGGCGA
>JAJPIY010000325.1 GCA_021324515.1 Planctomycetota bacterium | reverse complement strand
GGGTTCACACCCCCGCTCGCCCAACCACCGGGGGGTTCACACCCCCCGCTCGCCCAACCACCGGGGGGTTCACACCCCTCGCTCGCCCAACCACCGGGGGGTTCACACCCCCCGCTCGCCTCTGTTATTTGCTCCATCGCATAACCTATCCTTACGTGTCCGGTACCAGCTATAATATCTATCACCATCTTACGAGCAAAGCAATTTCTTCGGGGAAAAGTCTCTGCCTGTCTTCTTTTCATACCCGGCGAAACTGGCGTTCCAGCTCATGGCGACTGAACAACAACGCCGTCGGTCGGCCGTGCGGGCAGTGGTGGGTGTCGTCGGCCAAGTGGCGCTGCTCGACAAGCGCGGTCATCTGTTCCGGTGTCAGGCGTTCGCCGGCGCGGACAGCGGAGTGACAAGCCATCAGGCTCATCAGGTCGTTGAACAGTACTTCGCGGCTCGGAGGTTGTTCGCGCGAAATCAGGTGATCGACGACAGCACGAAGGATTTCTTGCGGCGAACGGCGGCCGAGCAAGGCAGGATAGCTAGTCAAGAGAATTGTGCCGCCGCCGAAGTCTTCGATGCCAAGGCCCAGTTCGGCCAGCGCTTCCCGATGTTCTAACGTCCGCGCAGCTTGTTCGGCGGTTAGCTCAATCGGCTCCGGGACCAACAGCGGCTGCGTCTCCAGTGGTCCCGATTGCATGCGGCGTTTGATTTGCTCGAACAAGATGCGCTCATGCAGGGCGTGCTGATCGATGACCAGCATGCCCTCCTCGGTTTCGACGACGAGATAAGCATCATACAGTTGAATGATCTTCGTCGGCGGATGCGCTGCTGTCAGCTGGGGCAGCGGAGCGGGCTGTGGAGTAATTTCCCCCGGCATAGGCTGGGTGGGCGGTTGAGGTGAAGCAAACGGCAATGCAGGTCCATGCTCACTTGCCGGCGGTGGAGCGAGCGCCCACGGTGCCGAGTCGAAAGATGCTGCGGTCGGCGACGGCGTGCCGAGTGTTTCCGTCGGTTTTATGGTTGAGGGCAATTGCAATCGCGCAGTGAGGTTTTCTGTGCGTAGGCGTTGGCGGATGGTGGAGAAGACCAGATGATGCAGCGCCGGGCTGTCGCGGAAACGCACTTCGGCCTTGGTGGGATGGACGTTGACATCGACCTGATCGGGCGGCAGATCGAGGAACAGAAAGGCCACAGCGTAGCGGCCGGTCATCAGCAGGCCACGATAGGCTTCCTGGACAGCGTGGCCGAGGGTGCGATCGCGGACCCAGCGGCCGTTGACGAACAGATATTGCATGCGAGAAGTGCCGCGCTCGCAGGCTGGATCGGCAATGTAGCCGGTCAGCGTCGCCGGGCCTTGGTGGGCCTGAATGGCGTAGAGTTGCTTGCTCACGTCAGGGCCGAAAAGCACGGCGATGCGTTCGAGCAGGGCCATCGAGGCCGGGAGATCGTATACGGTTTTGTGGTTGTGCCGCAGCGTCAGGTGCAGGCCGGTCGCGCGGCAGCTGCGTGCCCCATCCCGCTCGAAGGTCGAGCGGGCATGGGCCAGAGCAAGGCGAGTAAATACCTCGCTAATGTGGCCCATCTCCGTGGCCGGCGTGCGCAGAAATTTACGGCGAACAGGCGTATTATAGAACAGGTGCCGCACTTCGACGCGCGTGCCCGATGAGCCGTTCCACGGGCGCACTTCTCCCAGTTGGCCGCCGTGACAGGTGATTTGAGCACCATACGTCTCCTCAGGTGGCCGGGATTGCAGCGTCACCTGGGCGACGCCGCCGATCGAGGCCAGCGCTTCTCCGCGGAACCCCAAGGTCTCGATGTGGAAAAGGTCGTCGGCCGAGGTCAGCTTACTGGTGGCATGGCTGGCAAAAGCCAACGGCAGATCTTCCGCAACAATGCCGCAGCCGTCATCGACCACGCGGATGAGGTCGATGCCTCCTTGCTCAATCTCGACCTCGATACGACGGCTGCCGGCATCGACAGCGTTTTCCAGCAACTCCTTGACGACGCTGGCCGGACGCTCGATGACCTCGCCCGCAGCGATCTGGTTGACAACGAGTGCCGGTAATTGCTGAATTCGCCGCATGCTCTCATCCAAAAATGGAATCACAAAGACACAGAGAAGACAAAGGAAAGAACAAAGCAAGAAAAAGATACAGCAGAGAGGTTGGCCATCATGATTTCTCTTTCCCAGTCCAGCCCCATTTTTTGATTTTGCGTTCCAGCACGGACTCTTTCATGTTCAGCGCTTTGGCGGCGGCGGCGATGTCATAGTGGGTGTCCTCGAGCGCTTTGCGGATCTTATCTTGGAGCTTCCATTCTTGGATGACACGGTAGAGGGTACGTTCGCCGATGCCGAGCATTTTGGCCGCTTCTTCGCGGTTGCCTTCGGTCAATGCCAACGCTTGTTCGATATAGTAGCGTTCCACTTCGGTGAGCGGTCGGCCAACTAGGTGAGCCGGGCCAGATGCTCGGCCATCCGACGACGGTGTCCGCTTCACGACGGCGCTGTCCTGCACGTCGTCGAGATTTAGAACACCATCGGTGTCTAGCACTACCATGCTCTCGATAAAGTTGCGCAGCTCGCGGACGTTGCCGGGCCAATCGTAAGCCGCCATCGCTCGCCGCACCGGCTCGGCGATGCTAACGACATGCTTGCCGTGTTGGGCGTTCAGTTCCTTGATGAAGTGCGCTGCCAAGAGGGGAATGTCTTCGCGCCGCTCGCGCAAAGGCGGCAGCTTGATGGTCATGACTTTGAGGCGATGATAAAGATCCTGGCGGAACTTGCCTTCGGCGATGGCCTGCTCCAGGTCGCGGAACGTGGCCGACACCAGCCGCACGTTGACTTTGATCGGCTCGTTGCTGCCGATGCGGAAGACCTCTTTGTTTTCCAGGACCCGCAGCAGCTTCGCTTGGAGTGTCAATGGCATATCGCCAATTTCATCGAGGAACAATGTGCCGCCGTTGGCGTACTCAAAGCGGCCCTTGCGCATCCGATCGGCCCCGGTGAAGGCGCCGACCTCGTGGCCGAACAGCTCATCGTCGAGAAGGTTCTCATTGAAGGCCGTGCAGTTTAAAGGGGCGAAGGGCTTGTTCTTGCGCGGGCTGTTGTTGTGAATGGCGCGGGCGATCAGTTCTTTGCCGGTGCCGGTCTCGCCGAGAATGAGGACGGTGGCGTTGGTCGGGGCGATAGCCTGGCAGGCTTTGATGACCTCATGCATGGCCGGGCTGTTGCCGATGACCCCCTCGAAACCGAACTTCTCATCGAGCTGCCGTTTCAGTTCGCGATTGAGCTTGGCCAGCCGTAGCCGCTCGCCGGCTTTGTCCACAATGGCGCGGAGCTCCTCGAGGTCAACCGGTTTGGTAAGATAGTTGGCAGCCCCTTCCTTGATAGCTTCCACAGCGGTTTTGACATCCCCGTGGCCGGTTATCATGATGACTTCCGCTTCGGGCAAGACTTCCCGGGCCTTGCGGAGGATAGCCAGGCCGTCCAGGTCCGCCATTTTTAAATCTGTAACGATGACATCAAATTCGTCTTGCTCAATCAGGCGGGCGCCCTCGGAGCCGCTGGTGGCCAATACGCATTCGTAGCCGACGCGCTGGAGCCCCTCCGCCACAGTTTCGGCATGAAACGGCTCATCATCGATCACCAGGACTTTGAGGCCCTCGCCGGTCTTGGGTTTGGTAGGATGGTCTCCAAGTCGCGCCATGAATCTGCTTCCCCTCCAGAAACCGTCCTCCCCGCTAGGGAGAACAAATTATTCTATCGCTGCCGTGTTACACTTCCTAGCCCTGCCGTTTCGGATCTTTTGCCCAAGACGCCGAAAACTCGATGCAAACGCTGGTATCCCTAAAGTCGCTATCCCTGAACCTCCGATTTAGTCCGTAGTTCATGGTCCATAGTCCGCAGCAAAGGCAGACGGTCCTCAGCTACGGACTACAAACCACGGACTAGGGACTGGAGGATAACCATGAGCGAGACGCAGATGTTACTGGGCAAGATCCAGGCGCTGCGGCAACGGTTAGAACAAGCGCAAGGATTGGCCAACGAAGCACGGACAGCAGCGGCGGCGCTTGTTGAGGAAACGGCTGGCAACCGACGGCTCGCTGCCTTCGAGCGCCTCATCGAAGAGAGTGACGAACACGACCACCAGCTCGACCGTATGGTTCGTCCTCTGACAGCCCTGGTTCGCAAGGACGAACTCTGCACCCTGCCACGCCAGTTGACGGCGCGAGCACGGCGCGCTCTGGAGCGCGGCCGCGATCTGCTGCTGCACCTCCGCCAGTTGGCCGATGCCTTTGAGCCTTCCGAAGAGAGCGAAACGGCTTCTCCTTTGTTCGATCGGCACGATCCGCTGGCCAAGCTGTACCGCGAAACCATCGCTCTGACCGATACGGCCTTGCGCATGGTCCCCCTGTTTCCCGACACCACCAGTGCGCAATTGAAATTGTGTGAAGGATTGGAGGCGATCCTCAACGTGGTGGCCGAGCGGCAGCAGATATTGTCGGCCGGCGTGGAACGTCAGCGGCGCGAAGGAGCGTATGTGGCGCGCCTGGTCGAACTGTTGACCGCCCTGGATCGTGGCGCCACTATTGAGAAACACCCTTTTTTGGCCCTGGCTGAGGAAGTGCTGAACGAGGCGCAGGCGTGCGGTCCGTTGCGCTTTCTGGAAGGCGACGCCCACAACCCTGCCCACTTCGCGGCCTGCCACGGTCTGACCACGGCGCGCGTCGCCGGCCGTATCGTTCGCCACGATCCCGAACTGCGCAGCCGACCTCTCGATGTCCTGTTGGCCGCCTTGGTCCACGAGGTCGGCATGCTCCGCATCCCCCCGGAGATTTTGGCTTGTCCCGCGGCACTCGACGAGAAACAACGCCGCATCGTCGAATCGCACTGTCACCTGGGTGTCAGCATGGCCGGCCCTCTGCTGTTGGAGGCACCGTGGTTGGCCGAGGCCATCGCGGGGCATCACGAACGGCTCGACGGCACCGGCTATCCAGACGGCCTGCGCGACGCCCAGATCAAGCCGCTGACGCGCCTGCTCGCCGTCTGCGATGTCTACGCCGCTCTCTGCACACGCCGCCCGCATCGCCCTGCCTATGAGACGCGCACGGCCTTGACCGACACGCTGCTCTTGGCCGAACAAGGCCAGCTCGATCGCCATTACGCCGAATGTCTCCTGCATTTGTCGTTTTATCCCGTCGGCTCGGTGGTGGAGTTGGCCGACGGCGCCGTAGGCGTGGTGGTGGCCACGCCCCAGCCACGCCACGAGCTGAGCAGTCCGGCCCGGCCGGTCGTCGCCCTGCTGATGGACGCCCAAGGCCGACCACTGCCTTTGCCGCATCATCTCGATCTGGCCCAGTACGACAGTCCCAGCATTGTCCGTACCTTGTCCGTCGCCGAGGGCCGCGAAGTGCTCGGCGAACGCTTCCCCGAATGGGTGTAATCGGAAAGGGACGCATGACCAGTCACGTGAGCTATCTGCGATCGACGCGCCATCCCTGGCCGTGCTTTCTGTTCGTCCTGCCCTTGGTGCTCGCCTACGAATCGGGCGTCCTCATGCTGGGTGGGCCGCACCCAGAGAACTTGCGCAATGGCGCCGACAACTGGTTGCGCGTCGGCCTGATGCGCCTGGGGATCTCCTGGGTGTGGTTGCCGCCGGTCGTCTTGTTGTCGCTGATGGCGGTCTGGACTTGGAAACGGCGGCACGAACGGCCGAACGAAATCTTCGCCGTCCTCAGCGGTATGGTCCTCGAAAGTGTCGCCTACGCCATCGGTTTGTGGGGCATCAGTCGCGCTCTGGGGCCATTCTTGGAGCAATTCGGCATTGAGCTATCCACCGGCTCAGCAGAGCCGGCGCTAGGGCAGGTCATCACCTACCTGGGCGCGGGAATCTACGAAGAGGCCCTGTTCCGCCTCATCCTGTTTTCCTGCCTCTTGCGCCTGCTGCGCTTGCTCGACGTGAACGGTTTGCTGGCCGTGCTGTTGGCCGCTGGCGCCTCGGCCCTGCTCTTCTCCGCCGCCCACCATATCGGACCCTACGGACAACCTTATAGTAATTATCTGTTCCTGTTCCGCCTGATCGCGGGATTATATTTCGCCCTTCTCTTCCAAACGCGCGGCTTCGGCATCGCCGTGGGCGCCCACGCCTGCTACAACCTGATGGTCAGTATTGGCGCGAGTTAACAAAAAGAGGAACCTTTCCAGACAGCTGCAAAATCGGGGAGAGGTCAACCGTTGCGTATGCCGCTAGCGCTGGCGAGCAGGGGGTGTGAACCCCCCCCCGGTGGGGCGAGCGGGGGGTGTGAACCCCCCGGTGGGGCAAGCGGGGGTGTGAACCCCCCGGTGGGGCGAGCGGGGGGTGTGAACCCCCCGGTCGTGCTACCGGGGGGTTCACACCCCCCGCTCGCCAGCGCTAGCGGCACATCTTTAACCACTCCGCGCCCTTGCGGGTGCTGTGGACGGATGTGATAATGTCCGTATGTTCCTGCTCGTTCTCGCAATCCTGGGTGGTTTGCTGTTCCTCGTGGGCGTAGGTCCACTTTTATTCCAGGCCGGCTGTGCTTTGGCAAGCGTGCCTGACCGCGGCTATTTTCGTGCTCTGCCTATTTACTCGGCGACCCTGGTGGTGTGCTTGCCGCTAGCGGCCGTGCTGGTTTGGTTTGCTAGACGTTACGACGCCGATCCCAACGATTGGTTTGGCAGCTGCCGCCTCGCCGCTGTAGTCGGAGCGCTCGTGCTGACCTGGCTGCTGTCGGCGGGCATTTACTCTTTCTTTCTGGCGGCTTCGTTGCGCAAAGGATTGCTGATCGCTGCTCTCGAATTACTGCTGATGGCGCTGTTGGC
>JAJPIY010000400.1 GCA_021324515.1 Planctomycetota bacterium | reverse complement strand
TCGGAAAACAACGGCGTCTGCGACTTGAAGCCGGTGGTATTGAGGTTGGCAAGATTGTTCCCCACTACGTCGAGCAAATCCTGAGCGGCGCTGAGTCCCGAAACGCCGGCGAGCAATGAACTGGACATCGATGCCTCTCTCCTGGTGTGAACACGAGAACGAAAATCATCCCTGGGCAATGCCGTTTATCTGACTGATCGGCACCTGTTGGCCGCCGACCTGAACTTGTAGTTGGCCGTTTTGCAAACTGACCCCTTGGACCACTCCTTTGCCGGACGAGTTACCGGAAGCGACGTAAGTGACCGTCTTACCCATTAGGGCCGCCCCCTGGCTGAGTTGCTGCAACTGCAACAGCTGCTGAATGCTGCTGTTCAACTGCTGAAGACCACTGACGGTAGAGAGTTGGGCCAACTGCGTCGTGAAGTCCTGACTGCTGAGCGGATTGAGGGGATCCTGGTTCTGCAATTGCGCCGTCAGCAATTGCAGAAATTGCTGCTGATTCAGCAGGACTTGCGACGATCCGCTGCTGCTTTGGGTCGTCAACGTGGACCCGCCGGATATGCTCGATACCGTCATGAGTTCCTTTCCTTCCTAAAAACTTCGATCCTACGCAGAGTGTACCCATGTACTCTGTAGGTCAAGCCAGGAGGTCAATACCGTCCGTGGAGACGGTTTGCACGACCTTTGCTCCCACGCTCTGCGTGGCTGTCGGGGCCGCACTTTGCGTAGGGAGCGGGGCCGGAGGCGGCGGCTCCGGCGGTTGACGGTGGCCACCTTGTGCGAAACCGCCGCCATCACGCGTCACATCGAACGTGCCCAGCACTACGCCAGACTCCGCCAGCGCTTGGCGCAGTTGATGCACCTGTCCCTCGATCAGTTGCCGCGTTCCCTCCTGAGCGACGATGATACGGGCCGAGATCGTGTTGTGGTCGGTCGTCGTCAAGTGAATTTGCACACTGCCCAGCTGTGGCGGCTCCAAGCGCAAGTGGAAATCGGTTCGTCCCTCCTGGGCGACGACGCTCGCCTGCGCGACGAGCGCACGGCTGAGCTGCTCAGCAACCGGAACGTTCGTTTGTGCATTGTTCGCAGTCGCAGAAGTGGTGTTCCCCGTAAGAGGACTGACGGATACGGCAGCGATCGTGGGCGGCAACACAGACGAAGGCGCGGAGGATGGAGGCGAAGTAGTTTGCTGGGGAGAATCGCTGCGGGCCGCAGGGGAGACCGAACCTCCGGAGGCCGTGGTTGCGAGGGTCGGGCCATGCCCAGACCCTACCTCTACTGCCAACTTCGTTTGGGTAGCTTGGCCTTGCAGCAGGACTGCGGAAACGGGTAACGCTTTCGAAGGCGAACGATCTGGGTCAGCCGACGAGGGCGTACTTGACAACCCAGCCGGTGCGGAGCGTTCGTCGCTCCACGACGCCGTTGAAACAACCGCCGGATGCGAATGGTCTTGCACATTCGGTCCTGGAACATCGTGCAAAGCAAGGACGGGCACTTCGGTCGCCGTCTCCTGGCCCGGTGCAGAAAAGGCCCCTGGGGAGGAAGACGAGGGCCTCCCGAGCTGCGAAGGCTCAGAGAACGGACGCCCTCCGTTCAGAACCGCTTGCACCCCTTTGGCCGAAGTCAGGGCCTTCGATTCGCTGCCCCTCGCCAGTGGGATAGTTTGCGTCCCTTTCGTCTTCGCGCCCGGATCAGCAGGCTGTTTGGCTGGCGACACCGCTGAGGCCGTTCCCGGCAGGGCAGAAGCTATCGGGATGGTCTTCGAGGCAGACGCCGTGCCGCCCACCGGCGTGCAACGCAAGGCAACGGCGGTCGTTAGCGCCATGGTCGGCCCGGCGGCCAGCATCACAGACAGCGGCAAAAGCGATAAGGCTTCTTCTTTTGTGGATTTGCCTTGTCCTTTTCGGGCCATGTTAGGCGAGGCTGTCGTGGATGAGGTCGTGCCGGCAGCGGCGTAGACGGCGGCGAGGTAGGCAGCGAAGACGCCGGCCAGCTGGCTTGCATCCTGCGTTTGATTCGGAGGATCGGATTTCTTAGCCGAACCGGTCTTCGCATTATGCAGCGCCTCCGCCGCTTGCCCGGCGACGTTGACCAGGCCGGAGACAGCGGTGGAGAGCAAGGACAAGGTGGAAAGCGCGGGCATGGAAACAGGTTCCGTAACACGGTGGGTGCAGCACAGCAGCTGTAAGATAGCACACGCCGCTCTCCGGTGCGGCTTGCCGGGACGCCGGACCTTCATGATTTCCTCTGATAGGCGCGTTGCATCCGGCAACGACGGTTGCAAACGTCCAGTTCGTCGGCTAGTTGGTCGCGCCGCGCTTGCACAGTCTGCTCCATGACTTGCAGCTCGTCGCGGATTTGCTGAATTAGCCCGGCGATGCGGTCCATGACGGCACGTAAGGCGTCGTTGCTGGGTCGACCAGCCTGTTCCCAGCGCTGCTTCGTCGGGGCGAGAAGGGCGTCCCGCTTCGCCGTCTCCGTGAGCAGGGCCAAGACTTGACTCAACCGTTCCTCCATCGCTTCTCCGCGGCGGCAGGCGGCGGTCACTTCCCTTGCCAACGCTAAGGCCGCTGCGTATTGCTCTGCTTCCTCCAGATAAGCCGTATACAGGACGGCACCGAATTCCTCAGAGGCAGTGTTCATGACTTCCTCGACCTTATTGCTTGACGGCGCTGTCGCAGCTCCTCTAACTGCGCTTCCAGTTCGCGCCGCTCTTTCATGCTCCGCAGATACCACTGGGCGTTTTCCACCACAAACTCGTTGCCCGACGCATTGGCCACCTCCCGATAGAGGAGGGATGCCTCATCCATCTTGCCCAACTTGCGCAGACAACATGCCATCATGTACTGGATGGTGATGCGGTCCTCTGGTTTTTGGTCTTCTTTGTCCAGTTTGCGATAAGCGTTCAGCGCGGCCGTGTAGTCCCCCGCCCGGAAGAGCGACTGGGCCAGCACCAGAGGATCGACGGGCGCATCCGTGACCGTTTCATTCGTTCCCAAACTCTGTTTGATAATGTCCGGCAGCTCCCCGGACGCCGCAGGCGACGACAGGGGCGGGGGCTGCATGGAAGAAGATGCGGGAGGCACGGCTGGAGCAGGGGTATCGCCTGGCTTCGGCTCGCGTCCTTGCTGGCGCTGCGGGCCTGGGACCGGTTGGGCAGCGGACGTGGGGGGCGACGTGGAGGCGGTTTCTTTCTCTTTCTTGGCCTGCTGAGCAACCTTGGCGATCAATTCCACAATACGCTTTTGCAGGTCGGCCTCGGCGCTTCGGGCGGCGCGCAAGTCCTTGGCCGTAGTCAAATCTGTCTCCTCGGCAAGCATGGCCGCACGTTCCATTCGCAAGCTCTCCAACTGACGGTGTAACGACTCCACATCCGGCAGGGAGGGGTCGCGCGGTGTGGCGGACGTCCAGAAACGGGCCGGCAGCGGCGTCTGTTCGCGCGGCATCGGCGCGGCTTCCTCGCGAAACGGCAGGACCGGGAGGACGCCCGTCCCCCCAGGCTGTTGCGGCAGTTCATGCGGGATCGGGGCCGGTTCTTCCACGACTGTTCCCTTTGTCCCCTCGGCCGGCGTAGGGGCAGGGGCAGGAGCGCCCACACGCGGCAGCGGCAGGGCGGCGCCTTCGGGTGCCGGGTCAGCCGCCTTGGTTGCAGCCGGTACGGAAGCGAGCGGCAGCGTACAAAGCGTCGCCGAGAACAGCGAGCCGGTCCCTAGAAAGCCAACCAAATAACTGGCCCATACATGCATAAGGCAATTCCACATTGACTTGTTTGGGAGGTTGCGTTTAGGTTGTAGCAAAGAGTGCCTGGTGGCAAGGCCCTCGTTTCCGACCCCTAAAATCGAAATCCCAAACCCTTATGGAAAATCGACGGCAAACCTATCGCCATCCGTTCGAGCCCAAAGAAGTCTTGCGGGCGGAGCTGCGTCGATCGGAAGACGACCCTGTGCTCGCTTGCGAGGTGCTCGATCTTTCTCTTGGAGGCGTCCGCGTTCGGCTGCGGAAACAGGTCGGCCCTCTGAACGTCGGCGACGCTTTTGTCATCCGCTTGCTCGGCCGGGGCGCCCCAGCCCCCGTTCAGTTAAATCTTTCCATCCCGTCCCAGATTGTCTTTGTGGCGCAGTACGACAAGGAATGGCATTGCGGCCTTCGCTTTCTGCCCAGTGCCGACGTGCGTGTCAACGACCATGTCGAACAAACGCTGTCCCGCTTTCTCCTCGCCGAGCAACGGCGTCGCAAAGAAGCCGCAAACCGCAGAAGCTATACTGGGCACGGTTGAATTTGGCACAATTCCCCCCCCACCCCAACCCTCCCCCACAAGGGGGGAGGGAGAAACAAGCCCCCCTCCCCCCTGGTGGGGGAGGGCTGGGGTGGGGGGGGGAAGGGAAAAAATGTCACATCTCCCCGTGCCCCGTATAGCGATGCCTGGCCAAGGTATTGCCGCCCCCCAATGGCATCATCAGGGCAGTTGGCCGGACAGACAGCGGATGGCCTTTTCATGTTCGCCCTTTTGTTCGTAGGCTTGGGCCATCAAGCGCAGCACGGCCGGCGTTTCCACTCCGGCCTTTTCCTGTAACAATTCTCGGCAGAACTTCAGACAATCTTGCGGTTTTTTTTCGACCAAAGCGATCTCGGCCAGGCGCAATCGGGCGCGTTTGCCCTCCTTGGAAGGCCCTCCGGCGATCAGCTTTTGATACAAGGGCAGGGCAGCTTCGAGCTTGTCGGCCGCCCAATGTTCTTCGGCCAGCTCCAGAGTCAGCGTGGCCGCCAACGGCCCGCGGAGTTGTTTCAAGGCCTTCTGATAGAAGCGCACCATCTGTTCCTGCATGCCCAATTCACGGTAAGCCTGTCCCATAAGCGCCAAGCCCTCCGGTCCAAGCAGCGGATCCTCCTGCACGGTCAGCAAAGCCGCCAACAGATCGGCCGCTTCTCGTTGGCGGCGGCGGCGATCGGTGATGGCGCGGAAACGGGCCAGGGTATCCAGGAAAGCGGCGACATGGCGGTAACTGTCGCGGCTGACCAATTCGCGGTGCTCCCAGAGGATGGCATTGGCGGCGCGGGGATTATCTGTCAACAGATGGGCCGCAGCCACGGAGAGGACAGCCGCGGCCTGAGCCGAGGAACCGGGGCCGTTGTGTACCGCCCGCCGCAACGGCGACAGCGCTTGCTCTACTTCCCCCTCCTCCAAGTGCATGCGGCCGATACGCCAGTAGGCCAAGGGCGCCAGCTCATGGGCCGGAGCGCGATCGACCACATGGTAGAATGCCTGGCGTGCAGCGGCCCGGTCGCCCTGGCGCCAGCGCAACAGGCCGAGATTGTAGTAGGCCTCGACGGTCAACGGAGAGCGCGGCCATTCCTGCGTCAGCCGCCCGTACCAGGCTAGTGCTTCGTCAAGGCGGCCCGTCAGCGCCTCCAGGTTGCCTAGTTCCAGATAGGCTGCGGGCGTCAGCGGATGACGGGGATAGGCCCGCAGCGCCTCGCGTAGGCTGCGGCGCGCGTCGGCCAAGCGCCGCGCTTCCAGCTCTGCCGGCGCTATCTCCTCTTCGCTGCGGAGGGTTAACTTGCCGTCTGCCAGGATCCATATCAATCCCAGCGGCTCAACGAGTAGACGCAATGTCTCCGACAACGAAGCGCCCTCCAGGGCAACGATCAGGCTTCGCTCCTCCACCTGCCGCCGAGCGGCAGCCGACCACTCGATGCGCAGATGGGCTTGCTCGGCCAAGCGATCGAGCAAGCTGGGGAGAGAAGATTGGGCGGCGATTTGTGCGGCGTAGATGCGGACGAGGCCGTCGCCCCCCGGTTGGACCTCGACGACTTCTTGGCCGTTTAGCGGTTCCGGCGTCGGCTGCCGACCCGGACGGTCCCAGTCCAAGGCGCGGTCCAGCGACCAGTCGGAAGCCCGGGGACAGACCGGGGCGCTGTTGAGCGGCCCCGGTGGCTCGTTCGGCAGCAACTCCAGAGGGGCGGCCAAGGCGAGGAAATAGCGGGCGTCGGCCAAGAACGGCTGGCTGCGCAGGGCCGGCAGGGCGGAACGGCGCAGAAGGTCACATAAGAGCGCCTTGCTCTCGGTAGGGCGACGCATGCGCAACCACACCCGCGCCTGGCCCAGTGCGGCGAGGGCCGCCGTTCGCATCGACGGCGCATGGCTCGCCAATTGCCGATACACGCTCAGGGCCTCGTCCCAATGCCCCAGCCCTTCCAAGCACAGGCCCAAGCGATACTGGAAGGCGTAGCGCAGCTCGGCTACGGCACGCTCGCTGAAGGAACGGCACAGGACCAGCGCCAACTCGTAGCGGCTGGCCCGCAGAAGACGGTCCACGTCGTCCAACTCGCCGCGCGCCGCGCGGACCATCTCCGGTTCCGGGCATTCCTTCTTCCAGTCGGCGGCGAGCGGACTGGCCTCTCTCGGCGGGACCGGCGTCTCGCTGGGCGTTGGCGGGGACATCCAGCGCGAGCCTAGCGCCAGGGTGCCGACGATCAGCCCCAACTGGAATAGGCACGCCAACGGCCAGAAGAACACCTTCCATCCGCGCCGCATAACCGTTCTAACCCTCATAATCGCTAGAGACCGCCTCCTCGCAGAAGTTTATCGTCGCTTAGGAGCGTTTTCTTGAGACTGCAATTTAGGCAACTTTCCACGAATCCATTCGATAAGAGATTTAAGGAGGAATTGATACGAGATCGCCTCAGGAGGCAGCCATGCGGATCACGAACCAGAACCGGACGCCCGTTCCTTCCCCCAGCAACAGTGCGGATACGGCCCCGCCTCCCCGCACGGAACCCGCCCCGGGGGTTTCTTCTTCCTCTTCTGCTTCTTCCTCCTTTCCGCTTAGTCTTGCACCCTCGTTCGAGTTTCTCACTCTCACTGCCGCGCTGAATCGGGTCCCCCCGGTTCGCCCCGAGGTCGTCGCGAAAACCATTCACCGGCTCAACGCGGGGCAACTTCATACACCGGACGTCCTGGAACAGACTGCCCGCGCCATTCTGGGTCTGTAATAGGGATGAGTATAGATCGAGTGCCTCTCCATTTAAATGCAGGGAGAGAGGCGGCCCCTTCTGTCCTGGCCGCGTCCTCCGCGTTCGGTTTTTTCTAATTGTTCCGATTGAGGACGTTGCAACAGTTCGCCGTGTTCCACTGGCGTGCGAAGCCGCGGCGTTTGCCTTTCATGGGCAAGTTTCCAAAGCTAGGCTCGATAAGACAGGAGAACCACGCTGATGTGGCGGGTCATGTGGACGGACCGAATCCTCTTTAGAGCGGGAGAACCAACAAGTTATGCTGTCACTTATCACCAACATGGGGTCCCTGGTCGCCCAGAGCAATTTGAACAACGCCAACAACGCGCTGAATATCTCGCTTCAGCGGTTGTCGTCAGGCTTGCGCATCAACAGCGGCGCGGACGACCCGGCCGGCCTGGTCATCAGCCAGGAACAGATGGCGCAGATGAGCGGTTTGCAAGCCGCTATCACCAACACCTCCAAGGACACCAACGTCGTGCAGATCGCCGACGGCGGTCTCAACGAGATCAACTCGTTGTTACTGCAAATCCGCGGCTTGGCGGTCGATGCGGCCAACACCGGCGCCAACGATCCCAATACCTTGGCCGCCGACCAGGCGCAGATTGCCAACGCCCTGCAAACGATCACGCGTATCGCCACTTCGACGCAGTTTGGCAGCGATCAGCTGCTCAATGGCAACCATGCGGCGACGGCGACCATCAGTTCCAACGCCTTGACCGGTGGTAAAGGGACGGTATCCGCCCTGGCCACAGCGGAAACGGCCAGCGGAACGTACACGGCTACCATCGCCTCCTTGGCCACACAAGCGACGGCCACGGGAACCCAGGCCATCTCAACGGGTCTGGTGTTGGGCGCTGGCCAGACGGAAACGCTGACGATCAACGGCATCCAGATTCAACTCAGCGGCGGGGCCAATGGGCTCGATGCCACAGGCGCCATCGCCGCGATCAATCAGCAGTCTAATCAGACGGGCGTTACAGCTTCTCTGAATTCCACGGGAGATATCCTCCTCACTGCCAATGCCTACGGCTCGGCCGGCAATAATTACACGCTCTCAGACAGCGGTGTTCAAGGCACTCCAACATCGGGAACGGCAGGAGTAGGCTTGGGCCTTAGTACGGCGACCTTTACGGGCGGCAAAGATGTCACGGGCACCCTCGTGGATTCCCAAGGCAACGCCATCGATGTGACAGGTGTCGGCAATGTACTGACGGGGTCCAACGGCCTGTCGATCACTACCGATCCGACCGCTACGACCACGACGGGCGCCATTAAGGTGCTGGTGGCGAACGAATCCCTGGCTTTCCAAATCGGCGCCAACGCCGGTCAGAACGTCAGCTTGGCCATCCAGAGCGTGCAAGCCAACGTCCTCGGCATGAACGTGGCCAACAAGAGCGGCATTACCAACCTCAGCGAAATCGATGTCACGAACAGCAGTCAATCGTCCGCCGACATTCTCAGCGTCATCGATAAGGCCATCAGCGACGTGTCCAACCTGGCCGGCCTCCTGGGGGCTTTCCAGGACAACACTCTGCAAGCGACGGCGGCCAACTTGCAGACGTCGCTCCAGAACACCACGGCGGCCAACTCCACCATCCGCGATACCAACTTCGCTCAGGAATCGGCCACCTACGCACAAAACCAAGTGTTGGTCCAGGCTGGCACCCAAGTGCTGAAAAACGCCAACCAACTGCCGCAGCTGGTACTGGCGCTGCTCCAGTAACGCCGATAGGATGAGTGGTTCACTAGGTGGTTGGGGGAGTAAGGATCCCTCCCACTATCTAATACTGGGCACAGGGAGAAGTGACATTTTTCTCTCCCCCCACCCCAACCCTCCCCCACCAGGGGGGAGGGAGCCTTGGTTCGCCCTCCCCCCTGGTGGGGGAGGGAGAAACAAAGCTCCCTCCCCCCTGGTGGGGGAGGGAGAAACAAAGCTCCCTCCCCCCTGGTGGGGGAGGGAGAAACAAAGC
>JAJPIY010000378.1 GCA_021324515.1 Planctomycetota bacterium | reverse complement strand
CCGATCACGCCGGGATCGGTCACAGCCAACAGAGGCGGCGAATCAATGATGACGTAATCGTAGCGCTCGCGCATCCATTCGATCACTTCGCGCAAACGCAGGCTGGTGAGCAATTCCGCCGGATTCGGCGGCGTCGGCCCGGCCGGGAGAACGAACAAGCGGGGTACGATGGTCGGCCGAATGGCTTCATTCGGCTCGGCCAAACCGGCCAGCACCGCAGCAAAACCAACCTCTGGACGGGCCAAGCCGAGCAGCTTGGTAGCACTAGGACGGCGCAAATCGCCATCGACAAGCAGGACACTTTTTCCCGATTGAGCGATGGAGACGGCCAAGTTGGCCGCCAGAGTGCTTTTGCCGTCGCCCTTGTTGGGACTGGTAACCTCAATGACTTTGCGGCCCTGGCCATGCGTACTGAAATAGAGGGCGGTCCGCACCCCGCGATAGGCTTCGGCCTCCCGGGAGGAGACGCGATGCCAGCTGACAAGAACGGGGGCCGGCTGGCCTTCCTCTTGACCGTCGGCCGTTTGCTCCTTGTCCTCGCACGGGATCAAAGGGATAGTGCCCATGATCGGCAGACCAAGACGGCGGCGAATGTCCTCAATCGAACGGAAGCTCTTGTCTGTCAACTCGGCGAGGTAGGCAAGGCCGCTGCCGAGCAGCAGTCCCAGGAACAAGGATAGCGGAAGTACGATGGAGCCGCGGGGCGAAATCTTTTCCGCTTCTGTCGGCGGCGTGATGACCTGCGTCTCGAAACCTCGGGAGCCGCTGACCACGTTCAACTCCCGTAGGCGTTGGGTGATGATATCGTAGAGAGCTTGACTGCGTTCGATGGCGCGGCGGTAGGTGGCCTCCTGAATTTCTAAAGGAAAAACTTTGCGGGCTTCACTCATCTCCTTTTGGAACAATTCGTCCAGGGATTTGAGACTGCGCTCAGAATCCGCCAGCTCCTGCTTAAGCTGTCCGATCCTTAGAGTAAACAGGTTTTCTTTAGCGTGTTGGATGCGGTCGCCTAGTTCAGCCGTCTTGGCCTCCAGCGTTTGGGAAGGCGACAATAAAGCGCGAACCGTTTGCAGACGGTCACGGAGGCTTTTGACCCGTGGATGTTCCGGTCCAAAATCTTCAAGTAGTCTTCCTTCTTCCAATTGCAGGGCCATCAGCTCCTGTTCGAGACCGATCGCGGACATGTTGTTGATCGTTTCTCCCCCTGTTTCCATTGTGAGGGAACTCCTTGGCCCTTGCATGGCCCTCATCAACGGCCCTTGACCGGGCAAATTGGCAACGATCTCCAAAAGGTCCGCTCGGCTGCGTCCTTGCTTGAGGGCTGCTTCTACCTCCTCAAGCGTGGTACGGAGCCGGGCCAGACGCGTATTCAGGGCGGTGCGCTGGGCATCGAGGACTGCCAGACGCTCCTGGTTTAACGTGGTGCCTAACTGCGACTTCCACAAGACGGGCGTATTTTTACGGAATTCATCGTAGGCTTTCTCTTTCGCCTCCAGCTCGTCGGACAAGAGTTGGCGGGCTTTTTCGATAAGGTCCAGCGTCTGCTTGGATGAGTCTTGCGAGCGATTGTCCAAGAACTCGCGGTAACTAGCGATGACCGTACTCAGGATCGCAGCGCAGTCGTCAGGATAGCTACAGCGAAAAGCGATATTGAGGATCTGGCTATTGGCACTACCCCCTCCTGCGGTTTTATCGCGATCGCGGGTGACAGTAAGGGCGCGGGCAAGATCATGGGCGGGACGTGCGCTGGAACGGAAGGTCGGGCGTTCGCTCAGGCGTCCCTTGGCGACGGCATCGCTGACAATGACTGCGCTGCGAATCAAGGTGCGATGGGTGCTCAAGAAGTCCTCACTGGCATTGAAGTTAGCCATTGCTACCGACGACGGATCAGCCGAGATAGGTGCATCGGGCTGTTTCTTCAAGACCCAAATCTGCGCCGTCGATTCGTAGACCTTCGGGGCCATCGACCAGTAAAGCACTCCCAACACCAAGCCAATGACGACGCCGAGGGCCACATAGGGCTTGCGCTGCCAGAGGACTTCCCACGGCGAAGGACCAGATGCACTGGGCAGACGGTCGGCTGCCAGCGGTTGGTCAAGTAATTGGTCGTTCATGGCGTCGTTCTCCATTCCACAGGGATCTCGATCCCTGCTCAAGCTCGGATCACGCGCCCCTCCCCGTCTGGAACGCCGCGCGTTGCGTTGCGCGTGTCAACGATAAGAGGAGCATGACGTACAATCTGTTCCCAGTCATAAGCCGAGTGGTCGGTCACAATGACCACGCAATCGCGCGTTCGCAAATATTCCGGGGTCAGTTCCTGGCTCGTCATGTCCAGATGAGGATGGCGTCGCGTCCGTGGCAGGCGCGGAATATGCGGATCATTATAGTGAACAATGGCCCCTTTGTGCAGCAAGAGGGTCAGCAATTCCAAGCCCGGCGACTCGCGCGAATCATCCACGTCCTTTTTGTAGGCCATACCGAGCAAAGTGATCTTGCTGCCGCGGATCGCTTTCCCTCGTTCGTTGAGGGCGTCGCCGATGCGGGCCACGACGTATGCTGGCATGGCCGTGTTGATTTCGCCGGCCAATTCAATGAAGCGCGTGTTCAGACCATATTTGCGCGCCACCCACGTCAAGTAAAACGGATCAATGGGGATGCAATGGCCGCCCAGTCCCGGTCCCGGATAGAAGGGCTGAAAGCCGAAGGGCTTGGTCTTGGCCGCTTCGATCACTTCCCAGATATTAATGCCCATTCGATCGTAGAGGATTTTCAACTCGTTGACCAGGGCAATATTGACGGCCCGATAGGTGTTTTCCAAGATTTTGCAAGCTTCGGCGACTTCTGGGCTGGAAACGCGGACCACCGTAGTCATGCCTCGGCTGTAGAGTTGGGCAGCCAACTCCAGGCTGCGCGGCTCGATGCCGCCCACTACCTTGGGAATGTTCGGCGCGGAGAACGACGGATTGCCAGGGTCTTCGCGCTCGGGGCTAAAGGCCAAGAAGAAGTCCTGCCCGACACGCAGGCCGTCCCGTTCCAGAATGGGCAAGACCACCTCGCGCGTGGTTCCCGGATATGTCGTACTCTCTAGCACCACAAGCCGTCCGTGTCGGGGATGGGCCGCGACAGCCTCTACGGAATTGAGGACGAAAGAAAGGTCTGGATCACGCGTTTCGGTCAATGGTGTCGGCACGCAAATCAAAACGGCGTCCACCTCTTCCAAACGTTCAAACTGGCTAGTGGCCTCGAAGCCGCACGACTTCATGTCGCGGACGGCGTCATCTGAGATATGGCCGATGTAACTCTTGCCGTGGTTGAGCCGATCGACCTTGGCTGCATCAATATCGAAGCCCAGGACGGGAAAACCTCTGCGGCTGAAGGTGTGTGCCAACGGCAGGCCGACGTAGCCCAGTCCGATGATGCCCACGCGCGCCGTCCGTTCCTCGATTCGCGCCAGCAATTCCGTGAAAACGTCTTCACAAGGAACAGCTTGTCCGTTCCCTAACTCGGTCTCTTTACTATGCCGTATTTTGCTGACCGTTGGATGCTGGAACGATTCGATCATAAGGGCCTCTCCGAAAAGTAAAAGTCGCGCGCTTGAGAGAAAAAATCACCAAGCGCCAAGGGGCTACAGGTTGGCGCGCTGAAACTCCGGACCTTCCCGGTTTGCCGTTTGAAGTTCCCGGTTTGCCGTTTGGAGAACGGATACGTCCGATACACGAGGTTCCGGCCGCGGCGTTGCGGGGCCGTCGGCTAGCAAAGAGACGTTATCTTCGAAATCTTGGATCAATTTGGCCAGGACGGCAATCTTTTCACCCAGCGATTCACCATTGCGGCGTCCACTTATTTCGAGTTTGCCGATTGAGCGGCCTTTGAGCGTCAAAGGAATTTGGGCACGCCACAGTCCCTCCTCTTCGTCATTTGCCTCCGGGCCGCGGTCCCAGCGCGCGTGGTAGCCTTCACCCAGGGCGGGAGCATTCACGTCCAGGCGCAGGCCGCACAAGTTGAGCGCATCATCCCAATCGAGGATACGCAGCCATAATTCGCGCCAGTCTACGTTACCGTGAAGACGCATTTCGATTTGTCTCGGCTCGTCGGCGTGCGGCATACGCAACAAGGAGGCCAACAGGGCGTACACGCGCTGCACCAGCAAGAGAAATTCGGTATGGCCAAAGAGGCGCGTCGCCATCAAAGCGGCGACGACGGCGAAACTGGCCAGGACAATCACCCATTCACATTGGAGCATTTGGCCGGCCAACACGCCCGCGCCCAATGCCAAGCAACAAAAAGAGGTGACCAACAGGACCAGACGCGGATCGCCTAAGCGGCGAAGTAAACAGTGGTGCAGATGGCTTCGATCCGTATTGTAGATGCTCCGCCCCGTCAGTTTGCGGCGCAGGATGGCGGCAGCGGTGTCGAGAATGGGAAGGCTCAAAAGCGCCAGGGGAGCTGCCAGCGCCATGCGCCCCGGATGTTCCACGGAGCTGTCAATGGCCAGGATGCCGACGATCAAGCCGATCAACATGCTGCCCGAATCGCCCAGAAAAAT
>JAJPIY010000183.1 GCA_021324515.1 Planctomycetota bacterium | reverse complement strand
GCCAGCTTGCTTTCCAGGCCGCCGTCCTGGTGCAGGTGAATGCCGGGCGCCGGCGTACTTTGGAGATAGCGGCGGGCCTCGTCGAGGGTATTGTCGAGGTTGACGCATACCAACTCGAGTTTGCCGGCGTGCGTATCGAGCATGGCCTTCAGTTTGGCGAAGTCGCTGGTACACTGGCTGTTCCAGCTGGCCCAGTAGTAGACGATCACGACTTTGCCCCGTTTCTGGTCCATGTCGAAGGTGATGCTCGGATCGTTCAGCATCGGGCCAGACAGCGTTAGGGTTTTGCCTTCCAGCTCCAACCGAGCGATCGAGCCTTCGGCCTTCTTGGCTTGCGGTTTATCGGGGAAGTGGTCTTTGAGCTGCTTGTACCAGTTCTTGGCCTCGACTTCTTTGTTGAGGAACTCGCTGACCATGCCGGCTTGCAGCAGAGCGTCGGGTGTATCCTCGCCGCGTGGGAAAGCCTGCACAAACTTGGCCAAGCGGCCCAGCCACGCTTCCTGGACCTTGTTGAAATTGCTCTCTTTGCCGTGCGGCGGCAGGCTGCGCGAATAGTCGGCCTGCATCTCGCGGTAGGTGACGTAGGCGGTCAGGGCGTGTCCGGCCGGCAGGGCGCTGGCCAGCTGTTGTTCCAGGCTGACGAGCCGGCTCATCGACGCCGTGTTGCTCGGATCGCTCTGAGCGGCGGTGCTGAGGCTGTCGGCCACCTGGCGAATCCAAGGATCGCGGTCGGCAGGCTTGACTTTGGCGACGATGCGCTCCAAGATGTCGGCCCGGCGCAGATGATGCTGGGCCAGGGCGGGACTAGCGCCGCTGGTGCTAGCGGGGGGAACTTGCTTATCCAGGTCCGTCAACTCGGCGATGAGTTTTTGCAGTTCAGGGTTATCATCGAGGTTGACCGAGCCGCCTTTGCCGTTCGACGTTTCCGGAGCAGCGGCGCCGGGAGTGGGCGCGCTGACAAGGCGCCAGGCGCTGCCGACTTGATACATCTCGCCGGTTTGAATCCAATCGCTGCTGCCGCCGTTGTCGTACAACAGTGTGCCGCGGGTGTGCTTGAGGACTTCGGCCCGACCTGCGGACCCTTCCGGCGCGACGCACTGCGGCGCAACTGTCTCCAGGTGAATCCAGGCGGCCTTGGGGCTGAGCTTGGTCAGCTTACTGACCGTCTCCTGGAATTTCTCGGGAACGGCCTTGAGCTGCTCGCGGATGCGATTGGCCTGATCGGCCGGCAACTCCAGTGATTTCAACTCCGCCTCGGTCAGCAAGAGCGGCTGCAAACGGGCGAAATCGCGGCTGATGAGGGCTTGCAGGATCTCCTGGCTGACTTCTTCCGGCGAGATGACCTTCCAGGAGTCGATGCGGCCGTCTTTGTCCGAGTCGATGCCCCATTTGCTGCCGCCGGCATTGAACCAGCGATACTGGTCGGGCTTGCCGGTGAACGTGGTGTCGATCTCGGCGTAGACCTCGACGCCGTCCTTGTAATAGGCCCAAACATCAATGCGCTTGTCGCCGTTGCTGTCGAAGAAGCGGCGGAGGAGATTGCCTTCCTCGTCCTTGAGTACCCAGCCGCTGCCCCCTTGAGGGCTTTTGACCAGTTCGACCTTGCAGCTGTCTTGTTTGTCGGCGGCCGGCGTGGTGCAGACCACGCCTTCCTGGCGGGGTTTGAAACTCAACATCTGCGCCACGGTTGGGGCCGCTGCCGCCGAAGACGTTAACACGGCCAGCACCAGCCCACTTGTCAACCAACTCTTGGTCATCCCTGACTCCTTTCATGCCGGATTCGCCGTCGAGGCGGACGTGCCTATTTTCGGCATAATCGGCGGCGACAATTCAACGCAAACATTCGGTGAGTCATTCTGTCTGGCGAGCGGGGGGTGTGAACCCCCCGGTAGAACTCTGGCGAGCGGGGGGTGTGAACCCCCCGGTTGAACATCTACCGGGGGGGTCACACCCCCCGCTCGCCTGCATTACGCCCTCACCCCAATTGGGGCGACGCCCTTGCCTAACTTGACGGGTTTTGCCGACCCAGCTATAATTCTGCCAGCGCTCGGAAAGCAGGGCGATTTGCGGCTTACTCGCGGGCCAGGGTTGAAAACACGGGACGCATCAGAAGCCAAATAGGCCGATTAGGAAGTCGGTCGTACCGAGCGCGGCGGCAAAGGAGTGCCGGACATGGCCAAGCCAACCGCTCTAAGCGGCTGGGGAGAAAGCACCGAGGGAGGAACGGGCGCAGGGGGGGCTCCCGATCGCAATCCTTCAAACCGGGAGTGGCCATGCGTTACTTTCCTTTCCTTAACTCCTCCATTGTCAGGCTGTGGACCCTGCCGCATAAATATACCCTGCCGAGATCAACGCGTATGGTTCCAGAGAGGAATGATTTCCGTTTGCTGAGTTGGTGAAATCATCCCTCCGTTTGCAGGCAATCGGAATTCGATTTCAGCGGGACAGGTGGCCCTTGGCGGACGATCGAGTGAAGCAGGTCAAAGAAGCCAACGACATTGTCGCCGTGATCGGCGGCTACCTCGATCTGCGCCCTGCGGGGGGAGCAAAGTTCAAAGGTCTTTGTCCCTTCCACGACGATCACCACCCCTCTCTCGTTGTCGATCAGCAGTGGCAGAATTACAAATGCTGGTCTTGTAATAAATACGGCGATGTCATCACTTTTGTTCAAGAATTCGAGCGGGTCAGCTTTGCCGAGGCGCTCGAACTTCTGGCCCGGCGGGCGGGAATCATCCTGGAAAAACGTGGGAATTTCGTGCAGGAACAGGGGCGCGCCGCCATGCTTGAGGTGATCCGCTGGGCGGCGCAGCAGTTTCATCAATGCCTGCTGGACTCGCCCTTGGCGGAGGAAGCGCGGCGCTATGTGGGTGCGCGCGGCCTGACAGGAGAAACGGTGCGGCGTTACGGCTTGGGTTATGCGCCGCGGAGCGGCGATTGGCTGGTGCAGCGGGCCGAGGCGGCCGGCGTGTCGCTGGAACTGTTGGAAAAGGTCGGCTTGATCGCGCCGCGGAGCGACCAGCCCGGTTACTACGATCGCTTTCGAGACCGCGTACAGTTTCCTATTCGGGACGCGCGAGGACAGACCGTGGGCTTCGGCGGACGCATTTTGCCTACATCTCCTCTATCGTCCCGGGGGCCAAAGTATTATAACTCCACAACGACGCCGCTCTTTAACAAGAGTGAGCATTTGTATGGCATCGACCAGGCGCGCCAGGCCGCTCTGGCGGCCGGCTACTTGGCGATCGTGGAAGGCTACACCGATGCGCTGATGGCCCATCAGCTGGGCATCGGCCAGGTGGTGGCGACGATGGGCACGGCCCTGAATGCTCGCCATGTCCAGCAGGCCAAGCGGTTTGCCCGGCGTGTGGTGTTGGTTTTCGACGCCGACACCGGCGGCAGCAGCGGCGTTGATCGCGCCTTGGAGATTTTTGCTGGCCACGATGTCGATCTGGCCATCGCCACACTGCCGCAAGGACTCGACCCGTGCGATCTGCTGGTCCAGCAAGGCGCGGACGCTTTCCGCCGCGTGCTGGAATCGGCGGTGGATGCGTTGGAGTTCAAGCTCAACCAGGTGCTGCCGAGCAGTGGTACGTTGGGCCTGGAAGACACGCGCCGCGCGGTGGACGCGGTGCTCGGCATCATCGCCTTGGCCCCGCCGTTGCCCGGACAGGCCGGCGCGGTCAAGGCGCAGCTGATGGTCAACCGAATCGCCCAACGTTTGGCCCTCAAGGAGGAGACCGTATGGGCACGGTTAAGAGAATTGCGGCAGCGCAAAGGCAGCGCGGACTCGCTGCGCCAACCGTCAGCGCCGGCCGGGGAAAACGAGACGGGCCTGCGTTCGGCCAAGGCAGCGCCTTTGGAGTTGGAGCTGTTGCAGGTGCTTCTGGCCGAGCCGGCTTTTGTGGACCAGGCCGCGGCGACGATCCGGCCCGAAGATATCGCCCACCCCGGATTGCGTAAGCTGCTCAACGGTTTGTATGATCTGCGGGCCGCAGGGGAGCCGCCCACACTGGATCAATTGCGGCCTCGCCTGGACAGCGTGGCTTTGGCGGCCAAGGCCCTTGAACTACAAGAAACCGGGCGGAGGCATTCCGACCGGACCACGTGGCTGAGGCAAATCCTGACCCGTTTTCAGGAACGCCGGCTTCGGCCCGTTACCCAGGAACTTCAATCGCAGCTAAACGCCGTCCGCGACCCGGCAGCGGAGTTGGAGTTGCTCCGGCGGCTGCAAAATCGAAAACTTGATTTGGCCCCGGGGCCTCTCCCGCTTTAAACCGAGACGGCCCCGAACCTGAGGCGAGGGAGGGTTTGATGGACAAGATCGACGACGGCCTGAAAGCTTTGCTCGAATCGGGCAAGGAAAAAGGCTACCTGACCTACAGTCAGGTCAACGACCATTTACCCGATGATGACGCCAATCCGGAAAAAATCGATCAACTCCTCATCCTGTTAGAGGAACAGGGCATCGAGCTGATCGATGAATCCGAGGCAGAAGAGCGCGAAGGCGGCGCCTCCGCCCTCGACGATGAGGCACGCGCCGAACTCGACCTGAGTTTCCTCGACGAAGAAGAGAGCCGGCGCATCGACGATCCCGTGCGCATGTACCTCACGCAAATGGGGGAAATTCCTCTGCTGCGGCGCGAGCAGGAAATCGCCCTGGCCAAGAAAATCGAAGTCACACGCAAACGCTTCCGCCGCAAGGTGTTGGAGTGCGATGGCGTGCTCAACCAGGTCGTCGAGACCCTTAAGCGCGTCCATCTGGGCGAGTTGCCTTTCGACCGCACCGTCAAAGTCTCGCAGACCGAAAACCTGGAGAAAGACAAAATTCTCCAGCGCATGCCGCACAATTTGAAGACACTTGAACATCTCATGGAGCAGAACCAGGAGGACTTCGCCAAGATCCTCGATCCCCGCACCGACGAGAGTGAAAAACGCAAACTCCGACGAGCGCTGCGCATTCGCCGCCGTAAGGCCGTTACTCTCGTCGAGGAACTGTCCATCCGCACTCAGAAGATCCAGCCGCTGATGAAAAAGCTGGAACAGATGTCGGCGCAGATGGACGAATTGGAAAAGAAGATTGCCGCCCTCGAAGGCAACCGTGCCTGCAAAGAGGAACGGGCCAACCTGGAAAAAGAACTGCACGATTACATGATGCTGACCTTGGAAGAGCCGGCCAGCCTCCGCAAGCGCGTCGAGATCGTCCGCAAACGCTTCACCGAGTACGAACAGGCCAAGCGCGAACTGTCCGGCGGCAACCTGCGCCTGGTCGTGTCCATCGCCAAGAAATACCGCAATCGCGGCCTGAGCTTCCTCGACCTGATTCAGGAAGGCAACACCGGCCTGATGCGGGCAGTGGACAAATACGAATATCGCCGCGGCTACAAGTTCTCGACCTACGCCACCTGGTGGATTCGCCAGGCCATCACCCGCGCCATCGCCGATCAGGCCCGCACCATTCGCATCCCGGTACACATGATCGAAACGATGTCGAAGCTCCGTAATGTCTCCAAAAAACTGTTGCAAGAAATGGGCCGCGAGCCGACCATCGAGGAAACGGCGCGGGCGGCCAATATCAGCGTCGAAGAGACACGCCGCGTCATGAAGATCAGCCGTCCGCCCATCAGTCTCGACCGGCCTGTCGGCGAAAGCGAAGACAGCTATTTCGGCGACTTCATCGAAGACGACAGCGCCGAATCGCCGGTGCAGGCGGCCACGCAGGAGATGCTCAAGGACAAGATCGAGCAGGTGCTCAAGACCTTGACCTATCGCGAACGCGAGATCATCAAACTGCGTTACGGCTTGGGTGACGGGTATACCTACACGCTGGAGGAAGTCGGCCGCATCTTCAAGGTGACGCGCGAACGGGTGCGGCAAATCGAGGCTAAGGCGGTGCGCAAATTGCAGCATCCGGTCAGGAGCCGGCAGCTCGAAGGTTTCCTCGACGGCGTGCTGCGCCGCTGAGACCCGCGACCGCCGGTCCTTTGGACCGGCGGTTTTTGTTTAGGCGCGCGGGTTCGGCTTAGTGCCTTGGGTGATGCACGCAAGGGCGCTAAGCCGAACTCGCGCGCCGAATAGAGGATGGAGTTTCATCATGTCCGGCCCCGCTGGTCTTTTCCGTGAGATTCATCGTCTACGCCGCTTCGCCCACGAATTACAAGAACAGATAGACCGCCTCCCCCGCCAACAAAAAGCTCAGCAGGCGAAAGTAGCGCGGCAGGAAGAAATCCTCCGCCAAACCCAAGACGCTGTCAAGCACCTTAAGGTCGAGGTCCACAGCAAGGAAGGAACGCTGAAAGCGCTACACGGCCAAATCGCCAAATATCAGAAACAGCTCAACTCGGCCGAATCGAAGAAAGAATACGACGCCCTGCAACACGAGATCAACGATGCCAAGGCGGCGTGCAGCCGGCTAGAGGAAGAGATCCTCGATGCCCTCGCCCGGAGCGAGGAAAAGGCGGCCCAGTTGCCAGAGTTGGAAAAAGCTGTGCGGCAAGCCAAGGAGGAACAAGCCAAATTTGAGGCGGCCATGCAGGAGCGTTTGGCAAGCTATCAAGCCCAGTTGGCCGAAACACGACAGCAACTGCAAGAGCGCGAAGCAATCCTGCCGGCCGATCTCCGCGCCCCATATGAACGCCTGGTCGCCGCCCGCGGGCACGAGGCGCTGTCGTCCGTGCAGGAACACAGCTGTGCCGCCTGCTACACCGAAATCACCGCTCAGCAGTACAACGAACTCCAGCAAGAGCTATTCGTGCTCTGCAAATCGTGCGGTCGCATCCTCTACTTGCCGGAGTGATTTTGTTCCTGTTTTTTCTTGATCGTCCACAGGTGGATGAGCTTTTCTTCCGGAATGTCCTCCTGGGGCAGATCGACGGTTACGGTCTTGTCCGGTTGCCAGCCGCCCATCGTGAAGCGGTGCGAGACGATACGTGCTCCCGGCTTGAGCTGCTTTTGCAAGATCGGCATGAGCTTTTGATTCATCTCATCGGACATATAGAGCATGACCACCGTGGCCTTCGCGATGTCATCGACCTCCAGCACGTTGCCCTGACGAAATTCGACCTTGTCCTCGACGCCTGCTTCTTTGGCTTTGGCTTTGGCCTCACGGATGCGCTGCGGGTCCAGGTCGATGCCGACGCCGCGTTTAGCGTGGAACTGCTTGACGGCAGCGATTACCAAGGATCCGTCGCCGCAGCCGAGGTCGTACACAACATCGTCTTCACCGACTTTGGCCAGCTTCATCATGGCATCGATGACTTCGGGCGGCGTTGGTACAAAGCGGATGAAGAGAATATCGCCTTTTTTCAGATCGGCCTCGCTCATGTCGATTTCGACCGTCTTGCCGGCTTCCACCGTGACTTTGCGCGTGACCTTGTAGGTTTCGTAGTTGTTGCGCGGCATCCACTCGGCGACGAACGTGTAGGTGTACTTTTTGCCCGGCCCCAACGGCGGCGAGACGAAGCGGCGGCGCTCGCCGGTCTGCCGGGTCTCTTTGCCGTCTACCGTCAGCGTAGCTTCGGGATGGACCCGCACCACGACGACAGCTTGGCGTTCTCGTTGGTCGGCGGCCTGGCCCCGCAGGACCGGCGCGGTGAGTAGTGCGGCGAACAGCATTAGCGCAACGCGCAGCAAGAGTGAAGAACGGCTCATTGTAGTTACCTCGTTTTCCCTAAAAATCCCCAGTGGGCAAACCAGACGCCGTATAGCTTGCATAGCTCGGCAGGCCCGAGCTCCATGCCGAAATAGGGAGCAAAATCCGCCTCTTTCCGTCCGCACTCAAAAGCGGCGATGTAGCGCTGCACGATCCGGCGCGGGCAGTTCGTCAAGCGTTGGATCTCTTGGGCGCCGACGCCTTGAACATGCAGAGCCAGCACCAAGAGAAGTTTACCCTTTTTTGTCCGCCGCGGCTCCGTTAAATATCGATAAGGACGCATGACAAAGCGCACGGCCTCCATAGGCGCAGCCACTTTCTTTAGCGCCAGACCGACGCGCGGCGAGCGGAACAGCTGCCGTTTCTCCAGGGTATCGGTCTTCTCCAGCATCAGAGGGTTGCTATTCTCCCAGGCGAGGTGCTTGTTGGCGGCTCGATCCAGTTCGGAGACCGTCGCGGCGCCCGTCCTATTCAGCAAATAATCAACGCACAGGGAAGGGCCATCGATTCGCTCGCCATCCGGCGTTTCCAGCCCGCGAATCAGGACGCCGCCGGAAGAAGCGCCCTGGCCGAAGGTGAGATCGAGTCCCTTGAAACTGCCGCTGCGATAGGCGCCGTGGCTACGGTGGAAATACCAATGCCCGATGCCGAATTGGATGGGATCGCGGTGCGTGAACGGGTCGGGATGGGTTTTCGACCAGTAGTAAAACTCGATCTCGACCAGGCGATACGGCCGCCGTCTGACCATCAACCGCGAACCGTTCAGCAAGCGCTCGGCAATGCGCGTGAACCAGGTGTCAAGCGGCTGGCGCTTGCGGAACAGGGAGGGCCAATCGGACATGGTGCATCGGGTAATTCTGTCCGGTGAGCGGCGTCGCTCACCGGGTTGCATCACTTCGGCGGCGCCAATTTGCCCGATTTCAGATCGTCCAAGAGTGGTTTGATGGCTTCCGCAGGGATGGCGAGGGTTTCGGTGCGTCCGGCCCGTGCGATGTTGATGCCGATGACCTTGCCGTCCAGATCGACCAGCGGCCCGCCGCAATCGACCGGGCGCAAGACGGTATCGTGCTGCAAGACCATCGGGAAGCCGGTGCGGTGCTCGCTGAGTTTGCTGCCCAGTTGGTTCTGGAAATCGGCACGATCCGCCGGGCGCTTGCCCAGCGTCGGATGCAAGACCACTTCCTCGCTGCTGCGTTTGACGCGCACCGTGATGGTCTGGCCAGGCTTGGTGGTTTGCAGCGCCTTAAAGAGAGATTCCGCATCGGTGATGCGTTTTGTTTCGACGGCGACAATAACATCGTCTTCCTCGAATCCGGCTTTGTCCGCTGCGCCGCCCGGGAGGACTTCAACGATCTTGACCCCGTCCTTGGTGGCAGCGGGGCTGATGCTGATGCCGAGAAATCCACCGCTGCTGCTGCGCCGCGCCAACTCCATGCCGGTGATCTTGCGGGCCGCGACGCTGAGCACGCCCACGGCCACAGGTTCGGGATTCATGCCTGGCGTGGCTACCCAGCTGCCGACCGCAGCCGTGGTGCTGTCTCGCCATTCGACCGGCTTCAGCCCGTTGGCGTCGATTTTCAGCATGGCCAGGTCGTAAGGCCCCGAGACGCCGACGATGCGGGCGGGAAATTCCCGACCGTCGTGTAGTTCGCACAGGATCTCGCCTCTGAGTTCGCTGGCCTTGGTCAAGATCCAGCCGTCGGCAGCAACGACGGCGCCGAAGGCAGCTACCTGGTCATCGCAACGGATGCGTACCGTCGAACGCGAGGGGACGGCTACCACCTCGCGGAAGGCGGCCAGGAATCGGGGACTGGTTTTGGTAGGAACGGTGCTCTCGCGGTGTCCTCGCTGGGCCGGGGCCGCCGGCGCGGCCGCCAGGACCACAAGGAACGCAAGCGACCAAAGAGGGGCCGTCCATTGTCCACGAGAGGTTGCGGAACGTGGCATCGAGAATGCTCTCCGAGAAGGACCAATCAGGCGGGGTGTCTGCCGATGACGATTTTGAGTTCCAGAATTTTCTTGCCGCGGCGGACATGGATGGGTACTTCGTCGCCCGGTTTGTGTTCTTTTAGCAGCATGAGCAGGTCTTCCAGGTCTTCAACCCGGTCTTTGCCGAAACGGATGACCACGTCGTCCGGTTTCAGACCGGCCTTCTCCGCGGGCGAATCTTTATCGACTTTGACAATGCGGCACTCGCCCTCGTCTTCGTTGAGATGGACGCCGATGTACGGGCCGCGTTTGCGTCCCCCCCATACTTCGCCCTTGACCAGCCGCTCCCAGGTGGTGCGATAGGTGTCTATGGGGACGTGGATGTTGACAGTCAGTTGTTCGCCGATGCGGCTGTGGATGCCGATGACTTTGCCATCCAGGTCGAAAAGGGGGCCGCCGGAATCGCCGCCGACCAGAGCGCAATCGGTGCGGAGGATCTTATCGGTATACGTTAGCACCCGGCCCAGACGCAGCACGGGTGTTCGGCCCGGACGAAATCCTTCGGGGTGCCCCAGGGCCAAGCACCAGGCGCCTTCGTGGAGCCGGGCGGCGTCGCCCATCTCCACGAAGGGCCAGTCGCCCTTGTCGGTAATGCGGATCATGCCGCTGTCGAGGTCTTTGTTGGAGCCAAGCGTCACGCCGTGGAGGCGTCGGCCGTCTGGCAGGAGCACGTCGGCGTCACGGTTGGGTTGGCCGCTGATGTGCCCAGCCGTCAGGACATAACCATCTTTGCTGACGATGACGCCGCTGCCGGCGGCGTGGCCGATGCGGATGCCGACCACGGCGGGCAGGACCTTCGCCGTCACTTTTTTGACCCGTTCTTGAATAGCGCGGAGATCGTGAATGCTTTCGGGCACCAATTTGTCCAGGGCCGGCGGCCTGCTCTCGGCGCCAAGCGGCGTCCGCACCGCCAAACTCACGAGCAGCACGAGGATGAAACGCCAAGAGTTCCTCATGGTGGTTCTCGAAATCATTGGGATACGGCAAACACATCTTTGCCCCCTGCCTCAGTCCACAAGGACGAACCTCGGCGGATGCGGCAGGAGGGTAATACATTGAACCCATCTGGACGCGCAGAGTAGCGTTCTTTCTGGCTCCTTACAAGTTTACGATAGACTTCGCCAACCCGCAATATTCCTCTGGACCGCGGCGGCCTAGTCTTTTATCCTGAATCCATTACGTCTACCCGTCAATCTCTCTTCGGGATGGCCTCTGTCGCATACCTGGCTCGGTCGCGGCTCCCTCCCCAAAGAGGTCGCCCCAAGAGGGTAGACAATGGGACCGCATAATCATCCCCAAAATCGAGGAAGGCATGTGCATGGCCTCGCAATGGCGCGGTGGACCACTCTTCGTCATTCTCACGCTTCTCTCCCTCTCTTTGGCTTATGCAGAGACCGGAAGTCCGGACCGGCGAGCCGCTGGATCTACTGAGTCAAGCGTTGAAGTGCGGCATTTGCAGGAGCAGGACGGCTGGCGGGTGGCCGAGACGGTCAACTTCCGGCTGTGGCACCAACATTCGCACAGCTTGGCCGAGGCAGTGCTGCGGACGGCCGAACGTACCCGTGCGACTCAGCTGCGCAAGTGGTTCGGCGAAATCGGCGTAAGGTGGGAACCCAAATGTCGTATTTATCTTTATGCCAGCGGCGAAGACTATGGCGCGGCGACGGGCGCTCCCGTCCAGTGGGGAGGCGGGCATACCGATATTCGCACCGCAGACGGCCGGGTGATCGGTCGCTCGATCCATGTTTACGGTTCGCAGACCTTCGTGCTCAAGGGGGTGGTGCCGCACGAAGTTACCCATGCAGTACTAGCGGGACGGCTCGGCAACGGACGCGTACCGCGCTGGGCCGATGAGGGCATGGCTATTCTTGCGGAAGCTCCCGCCCACATCGCCATGCACTTACGTTTCTTGCCGCGTTGGCACGCCGACGATGCCCTATATCCGACGCGCACGCTCGTGGAGATGCGCGATTACCCCGAACCGCATGCTCTCGGCGTCTTTTACGCGCAGAGTGTGTCGCTGGTCGAGTTCCTGACGCGCCAGAAAGGGGCGGAGCGCTTCGCGGCCTTTGTGCGCGACGGGGAGCGCAACGGTTATGCCGCTGCGCTACACAAACATTATGGGTGGAACTTCGCCGAGCTGGACCGTCGCTGGCGGCAGCATGCTTTCTACGAGAAAAATGCGGCCGAGCCAACCAGCGGCGGCGGATAACAAAGCGGCGACTGTAAGGCCGCTATACTGGGCGCAGCTGAATTGGGCACAATCCCCCCCACCCTCTCCCACCAGGGGGGAGGGGGCCTTCTTTCTCCCTCCCCCCTGGTGGGGGAGGGTGGGGGGGATTGTGCCCAATCTCCCCGTGCCCAGTGTAACGCTTGGGCAATTTTGCTGCCAAAATCGACAAGCACATCCTCACTGACCGCTCGCTTATGGCCGCCGCCCGGATACAATGCAACCAGAGCTTACCAACTACGGACGAGAACACGATGAAATCAAGCCAATCCGTTTATATCGGCACCGATGGCGGCGCCACGACATCGAAGGTGGGAGGAGTATGGAGCGACGGCACGGTTGTGTCCACGCGGCTGCTCCAGCGCCCCACCAATGCTGCCCGCGGGCCAGAAGCCGTCGTCCGCGAGTGGGTCGAGGGCATCACCGAGTATCTGACGCAGAATGGATTGACGTGGGACCAGGTTCAAGGCGTTGGGCTGTCGATTCCCGGTCCCTATCAGCGCTACGGGGTATTCGATCGTTCGGCCAATCTACCGGAGAGTTTCGTCGGTTTTGACGTGTATACGGCGTTCCGCAACGCCTTGGCCGAACGGGCCGGCCGCAGCTTACCGCTGATTGTCGGCAATGACGGCAACCTGGGCGGTGTAGCCGAGGCGCAGCGGCTGCGCGGCGCCGGCAGCGGCACAGTCTTAATGCTCGCTCCCGGTTCCGGCCTCGGCGCCGCCTACATCGGCCGCGACGGCTTGCCTTTGGACGGCGACACCCTCGCCGGCATGGAAGCCGGGCACATGCCAGCCCCCTTGCATTTGCTGGCCGTGCCGGCTTATCCATGCGGCTGCGGCCGCACCTGGGGGTGCATCGAAGTGTATACCACCTTGGCCGGCCTGCCCTATCTGCTGGAGGCCAAGCTCGCTCAGTATCCCGATCATGAGTTGGCCCGTTCTCCCTTGTCGCCGCGACAGCGGGCGTTGGCCCTGCGCGGACTGGCCCAGAAGGACGATCGGCTGGCTGTCGAGATCTTCGATTTCCAGGCCCGTGCTCTGGGACTGCACCTCGCCAATCTCGTCATGGCCCTTGATCCGCGTTTCGTGGTCATCGGCGGCGGCTTGATGGATCCGGAGGCCACCACTGAGGCGTTCCGCGAACGCTATTTGCGCGTCGTCCGCGAAACCGCTTGGCCACATCTCTGGCCGGCCCAGCGCAATAGTATGAGCATCGTCCCGGCGGCGCTGGGCGAGCTGTCCCAGGCTATCGGCGCTGCCCTTATGGCCTTGTATCAGACCCGCTCGTGATGGGCCCTCGGCGCACTAGAGGCCAAAAGAGGGTTGACAAATACGGACAAAAATTAAGAAACGACTTGACACAGCGGGGCATTTCCGGTACAAATATATCTACGCCTGGATAGCACAAGGGCTAGAAGGCAACGAAACGATCCGAAGAACCTGAGATAGGCTATGGCAGCCTCTTTCGTAAACGGCGAAAGAGGTTTTTTTTTCGCTCAATTTAAGCTGTTTCGACTGCAAGGAGGTTTCTCATGTTGGTATTGACCCGTCGGCCTGGCGAGCAAATCGTGATCGACGGCAACATTCGGTTGACTGTAGTGTCGGTGAAGGGCGATCGGGTTCGCATCGGCATTGAAGCCCCGCCGTCGGTCCTTGTCGATCGTGAGGAGATCCACGCGCGTCGCCAGCATTCTCCCACTCAGGCGCCGCATCCGTATTTTATCATGGAAGCATCCGCCGTCCCCCTTGCCGCGCGGTGACGGCCAGCCGCGCTGAGCCGCACAATCACCCAGTCCGGCGTTTCGCCCTATCCCTTTGTATGCCACCTCTTTGAGGCAGCGAAACGAGCCGGACTGGGTGGTATATTCCTGCCAGCGTCACACCTCCGCTTGACGGGGCTCGCGGCACGCCGTAGCCTGAACAAATCTGAATCTCTCACCTGGACGCTGCACGCTGAGGCCGCGCTGATGCACCGCGAGATCTCTTACGCCGACCGCGCCTTCCAACAAGAAAGCCGCCTTGGCCTGTATTTGCTGACCGGCTTGATCGGTCTCCTCATCGGCGCCGATGTTTGGCCCTTCGTCGCCCGCTGGATCGCCGCCTGGGGGCCGGCGCTGCCGACCTGGCCCAACGAATGGCATGGCTATCGCCTCGCCCTCTTGGCCGTCATCCTCGGCGGCTCACGAACACTTTACGGATCGCTTAATTCGCTTTTTGAGGGACGCATCGGCGCCGATCTGGCAGTGGCCCTCGCCGCCGTCGCCGCCATTCTCGTGGATGAGCCGCTCGTCGCCGCCGAGATCATTTTCATCGGCATGGTCGGCGAATGTCTGGAAAGCATCACTTTTGAGCGCACGCAGCGAGCCATCCGCCGCATCGTCGAGATCTGTCCGCGGCGCTGCTGGCGGCTGCGCGATGGACAGGAAGAGCGCGTGCTGGTCGGCGAATTGCGCGTGGGTGATCGCGTCGTGGTCAAGCCGGGAGGGCGCGTGCCGGCTGACGGCGTGGTGCTGGAAGGCCGCTCGGCCGTCGATGTCAGCGCTCTGACTGGCGAGAGTCTGCCAGTGGACAAGGGACCGGGCGATGAAGTGCTGGCCGGATCGCTCAATCAGTTCGGCGCCCTGACGATTGAGGCGCGGCGCGTCGCCGAGCATACCGTGGTTGGGCAGGTCATCGAAATGACAGCGCGCGCCCTCCGAGACAAGGCGCCGCTGGAACGTACCGCCGACCGCCTGGCCCGTTATTTCCTGCCTGTTGTACTTTCGCTGTCAGCGTTGACGTTTCTGGTTTGCTGGATCGGTTACAGCACCGGCTGGATGCGCCCGCCGGAGACGAACCTGAGTTTCCGCCAGCTGGTGACGCTGCCGGCGTTGTCGGTGCTGGTCGTCGCTTGTCCATGCGCCCTTATCTTGGCAACGCCAGCGGCGATCCTCGCGGCCCTGGGGCGGCTGGCCGGCACCGGCATCCTCCTCAAAGGCGGCTCGGCCCTGGAACGCTTGGCCGCCGTCACCGCCTTTGCTTTCGATAAGACCGGCACGCTCACCGAGGGACGCCTGGAACTGAGTGAGCTTGTGCCGTTGGAGGGTGTCTCCAGCGAAGAACTGTTGCGTGCGGCGGCGACGGCGGAGCAACACAGCGAACATCTGTTGGCCCGCCTCATCATGCAAGAGGCGGCCCGCCGCCAGCTAGGCCCCGAGCCGATCGCCGAGTTTCGCTCCTATCCCGGCGTTGGTGTTATCGCTCAGACGGCGAATTTAGGGACGCTTCTTGTCGGCAATAAGCGGTTATTGGAAGAACAGGGACTGACCCTGCCGCCGGAGGCGCAGGCGACCCTGGAACGCCTGGACGCTGCGGGCCACACCGTCTTGTTTGTGGCCCGCCAAGGCCGCCTGTTGGGCGCGCTGGCGGCGCGGGACCGGCTGCGTCCGGAAGCAGCGAGCGTACTGGCGGAATTGCGGACCTTGGGCATCGCCGACATGGCGCTGCTGACAGGCGACCGGCTTGCGGCGGCCCGGAGTGTGGCCGAGGCGCTGGCCCTGACGGAAGTGCATGCCGAGATGCTGCCGACAGAGAAAGCCGAATTCGTCGCCGCCTGGCAGCAGGCCGGCAAGCGCGTGGCGATGGTCGGCGACGGCATCAACGACGCGCCTGCCCTGGCGCGCGCCCATGTCGGCCTGGCCCTGGGCGGCAGCGGCGCCGACATTGCCGCCGAGGCCGGCGATGTCGTGTTCATGAGCGATCCACTGCGGCACCTGCCATTGCTCGTGCGCCTGTCGCGGCAAATGGTCCGCATCATTCAGCAAAACATCGTGGTTTTCGCGTTCGGCGTCAACGCCGTCGGCATCCTCGCTACCGCATGGTTGTGGCCGTTGTTGGCGCCGCCGTCGTGGTACGAACAAGGGCCGGTCGCCGCCGTCGTCTATCATCAACTCGGCTCGCTGGCCGTCTTGCTCAATGCCATGCGCCTGTTGTGGTTCGAGCGCACCGCAACCAGCCCGTTCTTGCAGCGCCTGGGCGCCAGCTTGCGCCAAGCCAACGACTGGCTCGAACATCGTCTCGACCTCGACGAGGGGTTGCACTGGTTGTCGCATCAGTGGAAGCCGGTGCTCGCCGGCCTGGCCCTGTTACTCGTGGGCGGCTGGCTGGTGAGCGGCTTCACCGCCGTCGCCGCAGATGAAATCGCAGTGGTGCGCCGCTTCGGTCGGCCTTTACCCGAAGATCTGCTTCCGGGTTTGCACTGGTGCTGGCCGTGGCCCATCGACACGGTGACGCGCGTGCAGCCGCAGCGAATCCATACAATCGAGATCGGCTTTCGCACTATGGCTGGCCAGGGAGGGCCGAGCACAGGTTCGTGGTCGAGCTTACACACCAACGTCGGCGTCCGCCGCTTGCCGGAAGAAAGCGTCATGATTACCGGCGACGGCAACCTCCTCGAGTTGCAAGGGACCATCCGCTACACCATCGCCGATGCCCGGGCCTATCTTTTTGAGGCCGCCGATCCCGAGGCCATCCTCCGCAGCGCTGCCGAGTCCGTGCTGCGCGAGACGGTGGCCAGCCGGACCTTCGCCGATTTGCTGACCAGCGACCGCGGCCGTTTCCAAGACAAGGCGCTAGAACGCCTCCGCCAGCGCTGCGCCGAATACGGTGCCAAGGGCATCGGCATCCGACTGGAAGGCTTGGACCTGCACGACCTGCATCCGCCGCAAGACGTTGTGTCCGCTTATCACGATGTCACGCGGGCGATGGAGAAACGCGACAAACTCATCAACGAGGGTGAAGAGAATGTGCTGCGCAGCGAACGGCGGCAGCAGGCCGAGGGACTGAAACAAGTGCGCGAGGCCGAAGCCGAGGCCCAGAAAAAAATCCTCTACGCCCAGGCGGACCAGACGGTGTTCCAGGGACGTTATCAGCTGCGTCATCGGCTGGATTGGGCGGAGGAATGGCGGCTGCTCCGCGACGCCTGGAAGGAGATGAGCAAGGGCCGCTCTGTCGCCGAGGTGGGCGCGGAGTATCTGCGCCGCCGTGCCGAAGCACTGGCCCAACAACAAAGGCTGATGGATTTCCGCACCTATTGGGACACGCTGTCCGCCGCCTTGGCCAATCGCGAAAAAATTTTGATCGATGCCGACAAGGTGCCGGGCCGCCGCAACCTCTGGTTGGTCCCCTTCAGCCCCTTTGGTTTTCCCCTGCCCGGCATGATGCCCGCTCCGCGCCCGCAACCTTCTGAGATACGCGGCGAACCCTGATTCCAATGGGACATGCCTATGCGCTGGAAACTTCTGCTGACTCTTGCTCTGATAACGGCGGCCGTCGTGGCGCCGATGTGCGTCTTCACCGTAGACCGCACCGAGTACGTCTACCTGACGCAGTTTGGCAAGCACATAGAGACGTTCGACGGCGGCGACGATGCCCAGGCCGGCCTGCACTTCAAATGGCCCTGGCCGATCCAATCGGTACAACGCCTCGATCGCCGCTTGCAATATTTCGACCTACCGGGGGCGGAATTGCTGACTCGCGATCCCAAGCGCAATACCATCGATCGCACCTTGACCCTCGACGCCTACGTCTGCTGGCGCATTGCTGATGCCAAGGGAGTGGACCAGTTCATCCGCAGCGTCGGCACTCCCGCTGGCGCCCAGGCCATCCTTGGCCAACGCATCGCCAGCGAGTTGGGCGCCGAAATCGGCCGCCTGGAACTCGACGACCTCATCAACACCAATCCCGAAAAAGTCGACGCCGCCCGTGAACAGCTGCGCCGCCGCCTGCTTTACGGCAGCGCCAGCACCGCGTCTCTGGAAAAACAAGCGGAGACGGAATACGGGATCGAAGTGGTAGACATTCGGCTGCGCCGGTCGAACCACCCGCCGGCCGTGCGCGAGGCCATCTTTGAACGCATCAAAAGCGAACGCAGCAAGAAGAGGGCCGAGTACGAAAGCGAAGGCGAACAGCTCAAGCAGAACATCGAAAGCGAAGGAAAGCGGCGTGTGGAGGTCCTCAAGGCCGAGGCCGAAGCGAAGTCGCGGGCCTTAAAAAACGCCGCCGATGTCGAGGCCGAACGCATCCTCAACGAGGCCCACAAAAAAGACCCGCAATTTTTCACGTTCCTCAAAAAACTGGAGGAATACCAACGTATCCTTGGCGACACCAAAAGCACGCTGCTGCTGTCGACGCATCGGGAATTGTTCGATCTGCTGTTCGATCCGCCCAAACCCGGCACCCCCGTGCCGCCGACTCCTACCCGTGTGATGGACGGCGCCGCGCAGACGGGCAAACCGGACACGCCGGCGACCAAGCAGGGGAGGCCGTGACATGCGTTACCTGCGAATCGTGTTCGTTCTGTTGCTGGCCGCTTATCTCCTGACGGGCGTGGTGCAGATTCGCCCCGGCGAGCGCGGTGTGGTGCGCCGCTTGGGG
This sequence comes from Planctomycetota bacterium, assembly GCA_021324515.1. GTDB lineage: Bacteria > Planctomycetota > Planctomycetia > Gemmatales > Gemmataceae > JAJPHU01. The sequence goes on along the minus strand of JAJPIY010000183.1, from coordinate 3,159 downwards.
CGGCTGCTGCCCAATCGCTTAGAGCCAGGGTTGGCATTTCAGTTGCCCTGGGGCATGGACCGTGTCGATCGCGTGGCCGTCGATCGCGTGCAAAGCGTAACGGTCGGCTATCAGGAAGACGACTTCTCCGGTGAAACCATGCCGGCCGGCCAGCTTCTGACCGGCGATCACAACCTTGTCAACGTGCAGGCGGTCCTCACCTACAAGGTCCGTCCCAATCAAGAGACCGAGTATGTCATGCAAGCCGACCGCGTGGACGCGCTCTTGACCCGCGCCGTCGAGGCGGTCATGGCCCAGTGGGTCGCCGGCCGTACCGTGGATGACGTATTGCTCAACGGCAAAAATGAGATGCGCCCGGTGTTAAAAGAACAGACGCAAGCCTGGATCGATCCCTATCGCCTGGGCGTGCAAATCCTCGATGCCCGCGTGGCCCTGATCGCCCCGCCCGACGACGTGAAGCCGGATTTCGACAGCGTCGCCCTGGCCCAGACACGCAACACCACGCTGCGCCACACCGCCGAACAGAACGTGGCCCGCGATCTGCGCATGGCCGAAGCCGAAGTGTATCGGCTCGAACAGGAGACGGCGGCCTACGTCCATACCCGCAAACTGCTGGCCCAGCAAGAAGCCGACCGCTTCCTTAAGCGCCTGCGCCAGTATGAAATCGGCCGCCGGGACAATCCGTATTATTTGCGACAAATCTGGGAGGAAGAGCGCAGCAAGCTGTTCACCCGGCTCAAACAAAATGGGCAAATCGACCTGCTCGATCATCATCTCGGCGCAAATGGGTTGGATTTGATTACGGCGCCCCAGAAACAACCGTAGCCGCTTGACCCTCTATTACTCGTCGGGATGGGGATGAACTGCTAGGATCTTCCCTCTTGAAAAAGCATTTCGGCTCGGTCGGGCGTTCCCTCTTCACGGTAGGACCATTGTACGTGGCAATGACCGGCCGGTTCACCTCATATGTCTCGGCTTGATCTCCCCAGGCCACCCAGCCAGTTCGCTGCTGCCGTGCGAATAGTTCCAAGTAAGGTCCAGGACTGCACGCCTCAATGATCTGATATGCTTCTTCGGGCTTCCATGAATGCTCTTGCTTGCGAGCGACGATGATGTTGACCTGTCGTCGGCCCGGTTTAAGGGTGCGCAGTTTTCCGCGCGTGCCGAACAAGAGCAATTCCGTCACGTTGCGGAAGTAGAACCCTACACCGCGCCCGTCCGGCCCGCCATCTTTGCGTGTCTTATACCACACGATGTTCGTCTTGTAGGTAAAGCCCCAGCCTTTCATAATCTGGAGTGCTTCCAACAGCAGAGCATTGGGGCACCAGAGATAGAGGTGGCTCCTGGGCAGAGCGTAGCGGGCCACGGGGAGTGCAGCAATTTCGGCAAAGCTCATCGTCGGGTAACGATGCAAGCGCTTATGTTCAGGGGCCATTTTCCCGGTGCGGTTGGCAAAGCGCCACGGCGGATCGATCAGGATGGTGCCGTAGTGCCCCGTAAGGCCGGCAAATTCATTCCGGAGCATCACCTTGTCCCTCCCCTCATCCATTTGTTCCCGTCAGCACATCGATCCGCAACGTATCTTATAACATTTGTCGAACCGCTCAAGCAAAAGAGGCAGCGGATTGACCCAAATATCAGCATCAGGCGGCGAAATGGATACACGCAGCGAATGCCATAGAATGAGACCAGATCGTTACCTCTACGGAGAATGTGGACATGGTATACCGGAACGACCACGAGCACTGGATTGCTGAGCGCATGCGGCATATTGAATCTTCAGGCATCCGCAAAGTCTTTGAATTGGCCCGTTCGCTCCGCGATCCCGTCAATCTCAGCATCGGCCAGCCGGATTTTGATGTGCCAGAACCGATCAAGGCCGCCACTCACGCTGCCATCGATAGCGGGGCCAACGCCTACACTGTTACGCAAGGCATCCCAGAGCTGCGTGATAAGATCCGAACCGACATTCACACCCGTTATCGTCATGCGGATCGGGAAGTGTTCCTCACCAGCGGCACCAGCGGCGGATTGATGCTCGCTCTCTGCTGCACCGTCAATCCCGGCGATGAAGTGATCGTCTTTGATCCGTATTTCGTCATGTATCCGCACCTGGTCACCCTGGCCGGCGGGACCACCGTTTTCCTCGACACCTATCCCGATTTTGCGATCGACGTGGACCGTGTCCGCGCCGCGCTGACGCCACGCACCAAGGCCATCCTCGTTAACAGTCCCGCCAACCCGACTGGCTGTGTGCATCCGCGCGACGTATTGCACGATTTGGCGAAGTTGGCTGCCGAGCGCGGCGTGTTGTTGATGAGTGATGAAGTCTATCGCGTCTTCTGCTACGATCAGCCGTTCGTCAGTCCGGCGGAGTTCAATGAGGACGTGCTGGTTTTCGACGGCTTCAGCAAGGCCTATGGCATGACCGGCTGGCGTCTGGGTTTCGCGCATGGCCCGCGGCGGCTCATTCAGGAAATGATTAAACTGCAACAGTTCACCTTCGTCTGTGCGCCGAGCATGGTGCAGCACGCAGGCGTCGCCGCCTGGGATTACGATGTTTCGCGCATTGTCGCCGATTATCGCCACAAGCGCGACCGCATCTACGAGGGATTGAAGGATCGCTACGAATTGGTCCGGCCGGAAGGCGCGTTCTACGCTTTCCCCAAGGCGCCGCGCGGCTTGGGCAGCGAATTCGTCGCCGAAGCGATCCGCAACAACCTGCTGCTTATCCCCGGCAATGTTTTCAGCAAGCGCGATACGCATTTTCGTCTCAGCTACGCCGCCGACGAGCGCACATTGGATCGCGGCATCGAAATCTTGAATCGCATCGCGCAGGCTTGATCGATCACGACCTCTCGTGATGATCGCGGCCCAGTATAAATCTGGACGCACTCTGAAGTCTGGAGGGCACAAGAATTGCATTCTGTTATCCTGGGCGCGGGGAGAACTGACATTTTATGGCGAGCGGGGGGTGTGAACCCCCCGGTTGTGCTACCGGGGGGTTCACACCCCCCGCTCGCCCTCGATTACCGGGGGGGTGACACCCTCTGTTCGCCCATGTCTGTGTCAATCTCTGCCGCGTCCAGCATAGAAGGCCCATTGTGTTTCTCAGGAGGTTCTTGCCTCATGGATGAATCGACCCAAACGAAAACGATC
>JAJPIY010000027.1 GCA_021324515.1 Planctomycetota bacterium | reverse complement strand
CCTTGGTTCTCCCTCCCCCACAAGGGGGGAGAGAGCCTTGGTTCTCCCTCCCCCACAAGGGGGGAGGGAGCCTTGGTTCTCCCTCCCCCACAAGGGGGGAGGGAGCCTTGGTTCTCCCTCCCCCCTTGTGGGGGAGGGTTGGGGTGGGGGGAAAGGGAAAAATGTCCAATCGCCTTGTGCCCAGTATAGTTGAGCATGTTCGCCCTTTTCTTGCCCAAGCCCAGATGAATAGAATAAAGACCATGAAAGGAATAAAGACCATGAAAGAAATACTGCTTTTCGTCGGTTTGCTTGTCCTGTGGTTGTTCCTCACTCGCTGGCTGCTGCCACGCCTAGGTGTTCCAACCTGAGGGTCCGGTCCTTGTGCGGTGTCACCGCACCGAGTCGAAAAACCGCGATCCACCGAGCCGATCGACAGTCCTTCTCCGAAACCGCATGATGCTGAGCGACGGTCTCAGTCGTCCAATCGCGATGCGATGCCATGATTTTGGGAGCCAACATCGTGGACCTGCAGCGTATCCGTCGTGGGGTTTTCTGGCTGCTTCTCTTGTCCGGTTGGGTGCTCTCGTCGTCTGCGCATGCCGCAGAGTCAGCGGCGAAAGTGTACGTCCTCCTCTGGTTCGACACAGAAGATTATCTTTTGCCGGCCAGCGATGACGCGGCGTTGCATTTAGCCAGGTTCCTCAGCGGCGAAGGAATACGCGCCACGTTCAAGGTGGTCGGCGAAAAAGCGCGAACCTTGCAGAGACGTCATCGCACCGATGTCATTGCGGCGCTGCAAAGGCACGAGATCGGTTTCCACTCGAATTTTCACAGCACTCAGCCGAGTCCGGCGATGTATTTGTCGCAGTTGGGTTGGGACGAGGGCGTGCAGGAGTTTGATCGCCGGGAAGGCCCCGGGCGGGCCGATGTCGAGCGTATCTTCGGCCAGGCGCCGACCTGCTACGGGCAGCCCGGCAGTTCGTGGGGCCCCCAGAGCTACGGCGCCATGAGCCGATGGGGCATGAAGGTCTATCTTGATGCCGGCAATCACGTCAATCTTAACGAACGGCCTTGTTATTATTGCGGCATATTGAACCTTTACAAACTGGCTCATGTTCTTCGCGCCGATTTGAATCGTCCTCAGGAGCTACCCCAGGCGCAGGAGCGCTTCGCTCAGGCTCGCAAGGAGCTGTTGGCCGAAGGCGGCGGCATGGTCAGCATCTTCTATCATCCCTGCGAGTTCGTCCACAAGCAGTTCTGGGATGGTGTTAATTTTGCACGCGGGGCCAATCCGCCGCGCGAAAAGTGGAAAGAACCTCCGGCCAAGTCAGCAGAAGAGACGCGCAGCTCCTATCGAGTCTTTGAGGAATACGTGCGCTTCATGAAGCGTTTCCCAGAAGTGCGCTTCATCACGGCATCGGAAGCAGCCAACCTATACCGCGATCAGGTATACGAGCATCGCTTCACAGCAGCCGAGCTGAGGAGGATCGCCAAGGCAGTCGGCGAGGAAGTCAACTTTCAGACGCATGCAGATTACTCTTTGTCAGCAAGCGAGGTGTTCGCGCTGTTGAATACCTACCTGGATTGCATGGGAGGCGCTGACGCAACCCCACTGGCCGACCAGTTAACCGTGAAGAAAACGCCCCTGGGACCAACCGGCCGTATTCCCCTGCTGAGCGAGCCTGTGACGACGGACGCCAGCCAATTTCAGCGGACTTGCCGCGACGTCGCTGATTATCTCGACAAACACGGACGCATCCCCAGCGCCGTTTGGTTAGGCAGCCGGCCGGTGCCGCCCGAAGCCTACCTGGCGGCGCTGGCCCGCACCGCTCTGTTGCGTCTAAACGGCGAGGCGATGCCCGAGAACATCGAGATCAAGCCGGCGAAATTAGCAGCGGCGCGGTATGTCTCGGACGACGATCCCAAGAAACTATGGGGGTGGGTGATTTTCCCACCCGGTTTTCGTGCTCCGGCCTTGATGGCATTGGCCAAGAACCAAGCGTGGACCCTCAAACCGGCCATTTTGAGAGGAGTGAAATAATGTTCAGATCGCAAAGAAAACTTTTTGGGAAAAATAGTTGACAGATCGAGAAGGACGGGATACGCTCTACCCATAATCTCTAATGGCCTCTTCTCTGTTCCGGCCCCGCCGCTTCGTGTCCAAAGCGAACGGCGGGGTTTTTTCACCAAATTCTCATGACCGGCAAGAGGCCGCCAGGGAAAGGGCCTTCCAGGGACACCTGGGGTTGAAGCAAAGCGTATAATACTGTGCTGCCGCGTCGGGAGCATCCTGGATGCGGAGGTCGATTGTCGTTCTGATTCGCAAAGGAGTCTTGCCATGTTGTCTCCCGAATGCTTGGAGGAATTGCGGTTGGCGTGGCTGCCTCATATCAGCGATGCGGGGTTGGATCGGCTTGTGGATTTGCTGGAAAAGAATAGTCCTCTGCTTATTCACGGCTGTTTCACGCGCGCTGTGCCGATGGGATGTTTGGCCACGCATATCGCCTGGCACCATCCGCGTACACGCCATTTGACCCTGGATGCCGGCATCACCTGGCTGCACCACGTTGCCGGCCTCAACCCGGCCACCTCCTATGTCTTGCGCGAATGGGACCGACGCGGCGTTCACGATTGGCAGCTGCGGGCCGATTTGCTGGCCGTCTTGCGCAGCGAACAGCGCCTGCGTCATGCCTGCAAGGCGGCTAGCGGGCATGTCGCCGCTGTCCCGGCTGTCGAGCCTGCTGAAGTGGGTTAGGGTGCTTTGCTCGTCTTCCTGGAAAACCTGGGCCGCGTCACGCACTTCGCCTGGCGCGTGTTAGGGGCGCTGCCTTTCGCGTGCCGTCGCTTGCCTGACCTGTCCGTACAGTTGTACGAGATCTTGCTGGGCGCTTTACCTTTAGGTGTGGTGGCAGGAACAGCCATTGGCGTAGTAGTGTGGCTGCACTTGCGCGGCGCTCTGCAAAGCGTTGGCGGTCCGGCGGCCGTGCAATACCTGCCGCAAGCACTGGCGTTGGCCGTCGTCCTCGAATTCGCTCCGCTGGCCGCTGGCTTGATCGTGGCCGGACGCTCCGGAGCAAGCCTTGGCGCCGAGTTGGGATCGATGCGGTTGACCGAGCAACTCGACGCCCTGGAAGTGCTCGGTTTGTCCCCTCTGCGCACCCTGGTGGCGCCGCGCGTGCTGGCCTGTATGTTGACTTTGCCGCTCTTGACCTTGTTCATCGCTTACCTGGCCATCGCCGCAGGCTACTTGGCCGAAGGGTTGGGAGGCAGCCTCTCCTGGACGCAATATCGCAGTGCCTGCCTGCGCGTCCTGACGCTCCACGACGCTGTGCCGGCAGTCTTGAAAACCGTAGTATTCGGCTATCTGATCGGCATTAGTGGCTGTTGGTTTGGTATGACCGCCCAGGGCGGCACCGAAGGCGTCGGCCGAGCCGCTACACGCGGTGTCGTCGTCTCCCTTTTTCTTGTCTTGATCGCCGATGTGGTGCTGGTCAAACTGATCCAAACGATTGCTTGAATTCCTTACGGTTGCTCAATTCGTTTCCAGGTTGTCCGCATCGCCGTGTCCACGTCGGTCAAATGCATCTGATCGTGATGGGCGAAGGAAACGATCCGCTTGTAGATAGTCGGTTTCTCGTCTGTAGGACCATCCACTTTGATCTCGATTTCATTGTCGGAGACGAATGTGAAGGTGCCGGTTTGTTGTTGGGCCCCATTCTCGAAGCTCCAGGCGCCGTTCTGCCAAAAAGTCATGGTCCGTTTCTTGTTGCGGATGCCTGTTTGCCAAGTGCCAATGATGGCCTGCGGAGGATAATTCGAAGCGCAGCCCGCCAGGAAGAACGGCAAGATACCCAGAAGGACGAAGAAGAACGTGCGACGGTTGAACATGAGAATGACTCCTTGCCTCATTATTCTACATATAGAATATACTTACTGGGCGCGGGGCGATCCGATATCTTGGCGAGCGGAGTGGCGTTAACAGGCGAGCGGGGGGTGTGAACCCCCCGGTAGCACAACCGGGGGGTTCACACCCCCCGCTCGCCCGGTTTGTGTCAATCTCTACTGTGTCCAGTATAATATCTCGCTTAGCCGTGCGCTGAAAGCGAGTGTTCGCCTTCGGCAGACGGCTGAATGGGAGACTTTCCCCAAGGATGACTCTCAAGGAGCCAATTCATGCCGTCCGAACGCAATCGTATCAGTCGTTTGACCACCCGAGGGCCGGGTCGGGCGCCCAATCGCGCCATGTTGCGGGCCGTCGGTTTTCATGATGACGATTTCGAGCGCCCCATGATCGGCGTCGCCTCGCTCTTCAGCGAGATCACGCCTTGCAACGCTCACCTGGACCGCCTGGCTCGCCGCGGTTGCGAAGGCATCCGCGCGGCCGGCGGCGTGCCGCAGATCTTCGGCGCGCCCACCGCTTCGGACGGCATCATGATGGGCCATCAGGGCATGCGCTACAGTTTGGTCTCGCGCGAAGTCATTGCCGACAGTCTGGAAGTCGTGGCCGGGGGCATGAATCACGATGGCTTGCTCGCCTTCGGCGGCTGCGATAAAAACATGCCCGGTTGCGTCATGGCCATGGCGCGCCTTAACATCCCCAGCATCTTTGTCTACGGCGGCAGCATTCTGCCTGGCATCGGTCCCGACGGCAGCGACATCGACATCGTGTCGATCTTCGAGGCGGTCGGCCAAAACCAAGCGGGCAAACTCGACGCCAAAGGGGTCCGGGCCATTGAGTGCGAAGCCTGTCCGGGCGCCGGCGCTTGCGGCGGCATGTACACGGCCAACACCATGAGTTCCGCCATCGAGGCGATGGGCCTGGCGCTGCCCTACGACGCTAGCTATCCCGCCGTCTCCAGTGCCAAGGAGCGGGAGGCGTTTTTGGCCGGCCAGGCGCTGGTACACTGCATCGACCAGAACATCCGCCCACGCGACATCATCACCCGGCAATCACTGGAGAACGCCTACACTTTGGTGCTGGCGCTGGGCGGCTCAACCAACGCGGTGCTGCACCTGATGGCCATTGCCCGCGAGGCCGAGGTGGAATGGACACTGGCCGACTTCGATCGCCTGGGCGCCAAGGTGCCGCATCTGGCCGATTTGAAACCGGGCGGCCGCTACGTCATGAACGACCTGCACCGCGCCGGCGGCACCCCCGCCGTACTCAAGGCGCTGCTCGAAGCCGGTTTTTTGCACGGCGACTGCATCACCGTCACCGGCAAAACGCTCGCGGAGAACTTAAAAGATGTCGAAAGTATCTATAAACGCCGTCAGGACGTGGTGCGGCCCCTGGATCGACCGCTGTATGCGACGGGACACCTCGTCATCCTCCGGGGCAATCTGGCGCCGGAGGGGGCGGTGGCCAAAGTGGCGGGCTTGAAAACCCGACGCCTCACGGGACCGGCACGCATCTTCGACGGCGAAGAAGCCTGTTTCGCCGCTATCGGACGGCGTGAAATCAAGCCGGGCGATGTCGTCGTCATCCGCGGCGAAGGACCGGTCGGCGGTCCGGGGATGCGCGAAATGCTCGCTGTCACCGCGGCTCTGGTCGGACAGGGACTCGGCGAGAGCATTGGCCTGATTACCGATGGCCGATTCTCCGGCGGCACCCACGGTCTGGTCGTCGGTCATGTCGCTCCGGAAGCCTGGGTCGGCGGACCTATCGCCTTGTTGCGCGACGGCGACCGCATCACCATTGACGCCGAGGCCAAGCGGCTCGATGTGCATCTGGACGATGCCGAGTTGGCCCGGCGCCGCGCGGCTTGGACGGCACCGCCGCCGCGCGTGGCCCGCGGCGTCCTCGCCAAATACGCTCGCTGCGTCCGCTCTGCCTCGGAAGGTGCCATCACCAGTTAAGAAAAGGAGGATACGATGATTTGCTCCCCCATCTCCTGCTTGCTCTGCATCGGCGTCATTTGGGCCGCACCCGCGCCTTCATTATCCAACCAGATGAGGATTCTCGGCGTCTGGGAAGTCACGAAGTCAGACGATGGGACGCCGGTAGGAACCACCATCGAATTCGCCAAGGATGGCAAACTCAAAGTGACGACCAAGGCTGGCGATCAGGTTTTGAACCTCGAAGGCACCTACAAGGTAAAGGGCGACAAACTCACGATCACGCTCAAGCCGCCCGAATCTGAGAAAGAATTGACCGACATCGTGACCATTACCAAGCTGACGGACAAAGTGTTGATTACCAAGGATGAAAAAGGCAAAGTCGATGAGTTTAAGCGAAAAAAGTAGCCCGTAAGGAAAGGAATTCCATGCCGCTTTTCGGCGCCCATATGTCCATCGTCGGCGGTCATCACAACGCCCTGCTTCAGGCGCAGGCACTCGGCTGTGATTGCGTACAGCTATTCACGCACGCGCCCAATCAGTGGAACGGACGAGAGTTGAACGATGAGGAAGTGCGTTTGTTCCACCGCACCTTGCGGCAAACGCGGCTGCGCCAGCCGATGGCGCACGATTGCTACCTGACCAATCTCGCTTCACCGGATGAAGCGCTCTATCGCCGTTCGCTGGAGACGTTTCTCGTCGAGCTGCGGCGGGCAGAGCGCTTGGGATTGCGTTATCTGGTCATGCATCCGGGAGCGCACCTGGAGAGCGGCGAAGAGGCGGGACTGGCGCGCGTCGCTGCCGCCCTCAATGAAATCCACGGTCGCCTGCCCACGTGTAAGGTGCGCGTGCTGCTGGAGACGACGGCCGGACAAGGCAGTACGCTGGGGTATCGCTTCGAGCATTTGGCACGCATTCTGTCGCTGGTGTCGCAAGCGGATCGGCTGGGAGTGTGCTTCGATACCTGTCATGTCTTTGCAGCCGGCTACGCACTGGCGCCTGCCGCCGAGTACGAAGCCACCATGCGAGCCTTTGACCGCACCATTGGCCTGCGCCGCTTGCGGGTCTTCCACGTCAACGACAGTCGCAAACCGCAGGGCAGCCACATCGATCGGCACGCCCACATCGGCCGAGGCGAGATGGGGCTGGGGCCGTTCCGATTGTTGGTCAACGACCGACGTTTTCGCCATCGACCGATGATCCTGGAGACGCCGAAAGAGGAAGGAGAAGAGGGCGATATGGATATGGTCAATCTGGCGACCTTGCGCGGATTGGTATCTGACAACAGCGCAACCAGCCCAAAGCGTTATACGGGACGCAGTAGAGATTGACACAACCGAGGCGAGCGGGGGGTGTCAACCCCCCGGTAACACAACCGAGGCGAGCGGGGGGTGTCAACCCCCCGGTAACACAACCGGGGGGTTGACACCCCCCGCTCGCCCGATTCACACCCCCCGCTCGCCCGGTTCATACCCCCCGCTCGCCGAGATGTCAGATTTTAGCGAAGGAAATCACCGAAGCATCGGCATGTCCGATTCTTCCAATTCGGGGGCTTGTTCATCCTCCTCGGCAGCCAATCCTGGCTTGTTCTTGTCCTCGTCGAATTTCGGTTTCTTGTGTCCCTTGAGCATGTCCCGCGGTTTATCGGTAATCATCAATCCGTTGGGTCCATGCTCCGGTTTGGCATCTGGCGTAAACCGGCTGGGCAGAAGCCAGGAACCGAACAGAAGCAACGCTACGGAAGCGGCCAGCGTCCAGCGGCTGCGCATCAGATCGCGCCCCTTCCCTATGCGATGAACAAGGGGACCGGCGTCGCGCCGATCTTGCCAGCGCGGCCACGGCTGCGGCAGCTGGCTGCGAAAGAAGGCGCGGAGCAGGTCATCAAGCTCATCGCCGCGTTGAGGGGGAGGTGGTTCCACAACACTCATAACAATTTCTCGCTGAGAGCAGCTTCCCCCTGACCGGAAGCCGAATCTGTGGGGAATCACGGCAACTGTCCCACGCCCTGGGCCTTGAGGCGTTCGGCCAAGCGCTGCCGGGCACGGCTCAAGCGCATATGTACGGCCGCGGCGTTGATCGACAGGATTTCCGCGATCTCTCCTGTGTCGTAATCCAGAGCGTATCGCAGAGTCAGGATCTCACGATCCGCTTTAGGCATCTGTTCCATCGCTTCACGCAGCCGCGCAAAGGTTTCTTCTCGTTCCAAACTCTCCAGAGGCAGTGGCTGGTGGGCCGGCACGCCGTTCATCGTCTGCGGTGGATGGGTGCCGTTCCGGCGAAAGGCGCTCTTGGCATGATCTTCCGCCAAATTGCGCGCCACTCGCAACAGCCAGGCGCGCGGATTGCGAATGCTCTCGCCGTCCTCCAGTTGTTTCCACAGGCGCAGGAATGTCTCCTGCATGATGTCCAGGGCCGTGTCGGCATTCATCCACCGCGCATAGGCCATCGCCCAGACTTCGCGGCTGTGACGTTCGTACAGCACCTCGAAGTCCGCCCGCTTGGCATCGGCCGGTGGCGGTTTCGCGCTCATAGTTGCATTATTTCATCCGCCCCCGTCCGTGGGCCAGAGGAATCCCCTGCTCGGCGTCCAGAAAAAAGACGAATCCGAAGCGCGAAGCTAACAACCCCATTCCATGAGTGTTCTCTTTTCCTGACGAAGACGGGTCACAAATAGCGCTCCAATAGTCGCCGGCTGGTTGCATCCAGTTGCTCGATGTCGGCGATCAGATAGCGGATCCCGTGCGCATCGGTGATGAGGGCTCGGTGTGCATCGAGTTCATGAACGTCGTCCTCGCTGTTGAGGACGAAGGAAGTGCGGCCACGGTCGGTTTCGACCTCCCATTCGGACGGTTCCACGGGGGCCGACACCTTCAGAATACGGCGGATAATCGGCACAAATTCCCGCTTGGCCAATTCTTCCTCGATTTGTTGGGCCAAAGGCGGCGGCAGTGCGTCCAGGTCGGCGAGCCATACCAATTCTCTCCCTTCAGCATCGCAAATAGCAATGCCGCGGCGCGGATCGGACAGCGGAAAAGCGCGGACCACGTCGACGCCAGTGTGTTGCCGGCCATAGGCGTCGATCAGGACGAGCCGGCCCCAGGCATCGCGATGGAGGCCAAAGGGGCGTGGCCCCGTTGAGCCGTTGGCCGCCGAGTCCTTGTTCCCAAGCTCTGCTTGAGAACGACCGTTATTTTCCATTGCCGTCCCTCCCGTAAACCAATTCCATCTGCGCTTGGTACAGGCGAGCATAACTGCCCCGCGCACCCAGCAGTTCGTCATGCCGGCCAATCTCGGTAATGTGGCCATTCTCCACCACCACTAGGCGATCGGCGCGCCGCAGCGTGCTAAGCCGATGAGCGATAGCGATGGTCGTGCGGCCGCGGACCAGGTTTTCCAGCGCCGCCTGAATTTCGCGCTCGGTCTCGGTGTCCACCGATGAGGTGGCTTCATCGAGAATGAGGATGCGCGGATCGATCAAGAGGGCTCGGGCGATCGAGATGCGTTGACGTTCGCCGCCGGACAAGTTTTGGCCGCGCTCGCCGACCAACGAATCATAACCGCACGGCAGGCGCAAGATGAACTCATGAGCGCGAGCTGCTCGTGCTGCGGCGACAATTTCTTCGCGGCTGGCATTGGGCCGGCCATAGGCGATGTTTTCGGCGATGGTGCCGTAGAACAAAAACGGCTCCTGCAAGACAATGCCGATATTGCGGCGATACTCTTCGACCGGGAAAGAACGCACGTCGATGCCATCGACAAGAATGGCGCCGGCGCTGACATCATAAAAGCGGCAGATGAGGTTGATAAGCGTGGTCTTGCCGGCCCCGGTTGGCCCGACAAGGCCGATCATCTCGCCCGGCTCGACCGTCAGATCCAGGCCGTGCAACACTTCGCGCGTTCCGTATTTGAAGCGCACGCCGCGCAGCTCGATGCGGCCTTGCAGCCGTCCGGGGTGGATGGGCCGCACCGGTTCCGGTACGTTAGATTGCTTATCGAGGATCTCAAAAATCCGTTGGGCGCTGGCCGAGGCGCGCTGCACGGCGGACCCCATGCGGATCATCGATTCCATGCGCGTATAGAATTTGCTGATTAAGGCCAAAAATGCCGTCAGCACGCCCAAGGTGATGCGTCCCAGGTAGATCTGCCAAACGCCGGATGCCCACACGATCAGCAAGCCGCACGTCGTCAACAGCGTCACGGTCGGCCCAAACAGCGACCAGACCTTGTTCAAGCGATTAGCGGCGTGGAAGACGCGCTCATTGCTGGCGTTGAAGCGCTCGATCTCGCGGCTTTCCTGGGCGAAGGCTTTGACGACGCGGATGCCGGGGATAGCGTCGGCGACCACACTGGTCATTGCTCCCCAGGCCGCCCCCGCTTGGCGGTAGCCGCGCAACAACCGACCTCGCACACGCGCCACCATCCACACAATCAGCGGAAACGGGCATAGCGCCGCCAAAGCCAACAACGGATTGATCCACAACAACATCGCAGCGGTCATGACGATCATGAGGATGTCGGAGGCGAAATCAATCAGGTTGATTGAGAGAAAATTGCACAGGCGTTCGGTATCGTTGCTGATGCGCGAAATCAGGTCGCCGGTGCGTTTGCCGCCGAAAAATTCCAGGGACAGCCGCTGTAAGTGTGCGTAGGTCTTGGCCCGTAAATCGGCGCTGATGCGTTCGCTAACCCAAGCCAACACGTACAGCTTGGCCCAATCGAGCGCCCAGGCCACTATCGCCGCCACGGCCAGACCGCCGAGATACCAGAGTGCCAGAGCGGAATTATCGATGTGCTGAGTTTCCCACGGCCTTATTACATCGTCGATGATCGGCCTGGTCAGATAAGGCGGCACCAGGCTGGCAGCGGTGGCGGCCAAGGTGAGCAGGAAGCCCAGGACAATCAGCCCAGCACGCGAGCGCGAGAAGGAGGCCAAGCGAAAGAGCGCCGACAGCGACGGTTTGGCCGGACCAGCCGCACAGCTCTGACAGCGCCCCGCGTCCGCAGGGATCGCTGCTCCGCAGCTGGGACAGATAGCCAGCGTTCCGTCGCTGCGGCTTCCAGTCTGTTGACTTTGTTGCCAGCTGGCCCATTTTTGCACCAACTGCTGGGCTGCCGTCGTCTGGGCCGCCGTATAGTGCCAGCACGCCAGCCGGCCGGACCCATCCACTAACTCGAGCACGGCGGCACTGCCATGCTCATCCGTGCGCAAACGGCTGCCTTCGTTCAACGGCCAGCTTTGCCAACGGACTGCTCCGCACCCGACAGGGCTAGCTGCCGGTTCGCTGCACGACAACAGGCGACGGTCGGTCAGCACCACCAATCCCCGCGCATAGTGAAGGTGATCGTCCAGGTCCGGTTCAAACCAGGCCAACAACACCTCCCCGGCTTCAAGCGGACTGGCCGTCGCCTTGCGCCATGGGCCGGGCAGCGCGTCCCACTTCTCGTCTGTTCTGTTCAAGTTTTCTTGCTTCTCCCAGCTTGTTGAGGAGTAGGGCGATTTGCTAACATTTTGACCGACTTTTCGGGTTATAGCGTGCCCAGAGATCCTCTTCGTCGGCAAGAATCCGGGGGGTACACCTGACCGCGGACACTTCCATCTTCTATACTAGGTTTCGCCAGAGCAACGTCAGCCTGAGCGGCAGCGTGGCCGTTCTTTCGGGCTGTCTCCTCATAGGACGCTGTTAGCGGGGAACATCTGGTTCGTCCAGGTTAAGTATGGCCGTGCATCCCATCGAGGCCCTCCTCTCCAGAGGCACGCCATTTGCTAACATCCGCTTCGAGCGAGAAACGGATTTCAGGAAAAACGCCGGTTTATGTTTAACGACACTTCGCCGAGACGTCGTTAAGCAGATGGGCCACACCCCTGACCCGGGTGGGAGGAGAACATACACATGGAATTCAGGCGAGTCCGGCTTCTTGACGGCCCGAACATCTGGGCGAATTTTCCTGTCCTGGAAGCTTGGGTTGATCTTGGCCCCTTGAAGGATTCTCCATCGGACGAGTTGCCCGGCTTCAACGAACGTTTGATGGCTTGGCTCCCTTCGCTGATCGAACATCGCTGTAGTGTCGGCCGGCGTGGCGGTTTTTTCGAGCGGCTCCGCCGGGGTACTTGGCAAGCCCATATCCTGGAACACGTCGCTTTGGAGTTGCAATCGCTGGCCGGCACCCCGGTCGGTTTTGGCCGCACCCGCGAAACCCATGAGGACGGCGTTTATAAAATCGCCCTCGAATTCGAGTACGAGGGTCTCGGCCGTGCCGCTTTAGAAGTCGGACGCGATCTGTGCCTGGCCGCCGTTTACGATCGGCCCTTCGATGTCGAGGGCGCTATCGCCCGCTTACGGGAGTTGGCCCAAAGGCTCCGTCCGCAGCCGGCCGAAATCGCGCTGGTGCAGGCCGCCCGCCAACGCCGTATCCCCATCCGCCGGCTGGAAGGCACGGACACTTTTCTTCTGGGACACGGCGTCCGCCAACAACGTCTTTCTCTCGCCGACCTCACGCTTCCTTTGGACGGACTTCTTGAGCGCCTCTTTCCCGACGGTCAAACAGGCCGCATTCCCCTTGCGGCGGTCACCGGAGTCAACGGCAAGACGACGACCACGCGTCTCCTCGCCCACATTTTGGCCACCGCCGGGCGCTGTGTGGGCATGACCTGCACAGAGGGTATTTACATCGACGGCCAGCGCGTGGAAGCCGGCGATTGCAGCGGACCGCTTAGCGCTCGTGCCGTCCTGAGTGATCCGCGCGTCGAAGCAGCTGTATTGGAGACCGCACGCGGCGGTATTCTCCGTGCTGGCCTCGGCTTCGACCGCTGTGATGTCGCCGTCGTTACCAACATCGCGGAAGGCGATCACCTGGGCATCGGTGACATCGAAACCGTCGAGCAACTGGCGCGGGTCAAGCGCACCATCGTCGAAGTCGTTGCGCCCGATGGCTACGCCATTCTCAAGGCCGATGATCCCTTAGTGGCCGACATGGCTCCTTTTTGTCCCGGCGCGGTTGTTTTCTTCGCACGTGACGGTCAGCATCCGGTCATTGTCGAGCAACGCCGCCGGGGAGGCCGCGCCGCTTTTGTCCGCGATCACCGCATTATCCTCGCTGAGGGACCACACGAGATCCCTTTGGTCAGCCTGGAAAGAGTGCCATTGACGCACGGCGGCTACGTTGCTTTCCAGGTCGAAAACGCCCTGGCCGCCGCCGCCGCTGTTTGGGTACTGGGAGTGCCGTGCGAAGTCATCCTTGCCGGCCTGGAATCGTTCGTTGCCGACTTCGAACATACGCCAGGGCGCTTCAATCTCTTTGAATTCAACGGCGCTACTGTCATTCTGGATTATGGCCATAACCCTTCCTCTCTTGCTTCGCTCCTGGAAACGCTGGGGCCTCTGCCGCACAAATTTCGCTCGGCCGTCTACTCTGCCGCAGGTGACCGCCGCGACAGCGATATGATCCGTCAAGGCGAATTGCTCGGCGATGCCTTTGATCGCGTCATCCTCTATGAAGAAGTCAACTGCATCCGCGGGCGGGCCTGGGGCGAGATCAGTGCCATCTTCCGCAAAGGACTGGTAGGCCGACGCCGTGTCAAACATATCGAGGAAGTGCAAGGCGCGATCCCGGCGCTGGAACACGCCTTGGCCACGGCTCGGCCGGGCGAACTGCTGCTAATCCAGGTTGATCTGGTCGATGAAACGATGGAGTTGATGCACCGTTATCTGGAATCAGGGAATCTTTGCCGACAAATTGATTTCCGCGAAGCTATGCATCCGACCCGGCTGCGCCGGCGTCCTACGTCGATTGTCCAGGGACACCTTCCGGAATAACGTCCCCCCAACAAAGAAAATGAGCCGGAGGCATAAGCGAGAGAAAGAACGATGAAACGCCGGTCTTTCCTTCGCTTTTCGCTTCTCGAGGCGCTAATGCGACCCCGCTCGCGCAAATCCCGAAGCATATCTTCCGTTGGCAGTCGTGATTGACAAAAAAGTATAACGGACTAAGATGCTCATTAGGCTTTTCTCGTTCCCAAAGGAAGAAGCCATGAAGATCACGGCCCCTGAAGAGTATGGCTTGCGATGTCTGCTGCAACTGGCTCGAATAGAGGAACCTTACGGCCTGACTATTCAGCAGATAGCAGACGCCGAGAACCTTTCGTTTGCTTACGCCGCCAAGCTCTTGCGCTTGCTTCGTCAAGCGGGATTGATTAACAGCTCGCGCAATCCCTTTTTGGGCGGTGGTTATGTCTTATCTCGGCCGGCTACCGAGATACGGCTGGGCGAAGTGATGCGCGCGCTGAGCGAGCCCCTCTTCGAGGAGCCGGGTTACTGCGAACGTCATGCCAGCCCCGATACCACGGGGGCCTGCGTCCACAGCGACGGCTGTACGCTGCGGCTGATCTGGCAGACCCTCGAACAAGGGATACGACGCTTCCTCGACCGAGTCACGCTCGCCGATCTGCTGCAAGGCCCCGAACACCTGGCCGAGCGTCTGCGGACCACTCCCGCCGCCGACTCGGTCGCACCGCCCGGCGATCTGCTCACGCTGGGATTGGCCACCCGTGATGGATAGGATCTTTCGAGTTTGGAAACTGCAAGCATAGGGAATCCGATGACGACCGCGACCCGTACCATTGAGGAACTTGCCAACCGCGAATATCAGCACGGCTTTGTGACCGACATCGAGACGGAATCTGTGCCGCGGGGCCTCAACGAGGAGATCATCCGCCTTATCTCCGCCAAGAAGCGCGAGCCGGATTGGTTGCTCGAGTGGCGGTTGAAGGCGTTTCGTCATTGGCAAACGATGGAGGAACCGCGCTGGTGGCCGAAACTGCAAATCGGTCCCATCGATTACCAGGACATCATTTATTACTCGGCCCCTAAACCGAAGAAGAAGCTCAACAGTCTCGACGAAGTTGATCCGGAGTTGCGCCGTACGTTCGAGAAGCTCGGCATTTCGCTGGACGAGCAGAAACGCCTGACCGGCGTGGCCGTCGATGCCGTCTTCGACAGCGTATCCGTCGCTACGACCTTCAAGAAAACCCTGGCCGAACAGGGCATCATCTTCTGTTCGTTCTCCGAGGCCGTGCGCGAACATCCGGTGCTGGTGCGTAAGTACCTCGGCTCGGTGGTGCCGTACAACGACAACTTCTTCGCCGCCCTCAACTCGGCGGTCTTCAGCGACGGCTCATTCTGCTACGTCCCCAAGGGCGTGCGCTGCCCGATGGAGCTGTCCACCTATTTCCGCATCAACTCGGCTGGCACCGGCCAGTTCGAGCGCACCCTCATCATCGCTGAGGAAGGGGCGTATGTATCGTACCTGGAGGGGTGTACGGCCCCGATGCGCGATGAGAACCAGTTGCATGCCGCCGTCGTTGAATTGATCGCCGTCGGCGAACGCGCGGAGATTAAGTATTCGACCGTGCAGAACTGGTATCCCGGCGACAAGGAAGGGCGCGGCGGTATTTACAATTTCGTGACCAAGCGCGGCGCCTGTCGCGGCGCTGGCTCCAAGATTTCTTGGACCCAGGTAGAAACCGGCTCGGCCATCACCTGGAAGTATCCCAGCGTCATCCTCCAGGGCGACAACTCGATCGGCGAGTTCTATTCCGTGGCCTTGACCAACCACAAGCAGCAGGCCGACACCGGCACGAAGATGATCCACATCGGCAAAAATACGCGCAGCACTATCGTGTCCAAGGGCATCTCCGCCGGCAACGGTCAAAACACCTACCGCGGCTTGGTCAAGATACTCAAGAACGCAACGGGAGCACGCAATTATAGCCAGTGCGATTCGTTACTCCTGGGCAATCGCTGCGGCGCACATACCTTTCCGTATATCGAAGTGCGCAACAGCACGGCCAAGGTGGAACATGAGGCGTCTACATCGAAAATTGGCGAGGACCAGATTTTCTACTGCAAGCAGCGCGGCCTGTCGGCGGAAGACGCCGTCAACATGATCGTCAACGGTTTCTGCAAACAGGTGTTTTTGAACCTGCCCATGGAGTTCGCCGTTGAGGCGCAAAAGCTACTGGGCGTGAGTCTGGAAGGCAGCGTGGGGTGAACTTTTATGGCTATCCTGGATCCCGCCCCTCCCTGGGAACCGGAGAGAAGCGACTATGTCATCCTGTGGCATGGTTGTACGGTATACGACAAGAACAGCATTGAGGGACATGGAATTGATCTGAGTCATTGCAAGATCGATACGGATTTCGGCCGTGGTTTCTACACGACCACTCTAGAACGCCAAGCCCGGCAATGGGCGTGGATACGCTTTTACGAGTGGCAGGCCAATCCCGCTAATGCCGGCAAGACTGGAAACCAGCCGGTTGTCCTGCGCTTCCGAGTTCGCCGCTACGGAGTGCTAACCCTCACTGGTTTGGATAATGGACTGGACCACTTGTTGTCGCTGCATTTTGTTAGAGGAGATTACCACAATGAAGATTACTGGAGCCTGGTCCAGCACTGCCGTCAAAGTGTGCCAGCGGACCCGGCAAAGAAGATTGCTGAAATTATTTACGACCACAAGCGGATGCCTGCCGGCTGGTATGACATAGTGAGTGGGCCAGTAGCAGCGTTTTGGGAACAGCGGGTAGCGATGACTGATGCAGACCAGGTAAGCTTCCATACGCCCGCTGCCATTGATCTGTTGAACAAATTGATCGAAAGCGGAAAAAACGGAAACCGTGACGATTATCGGTGGGAGCCGGTTGTAACGTAGTTAGTCCTTGAAAGGAACTGTCATGTTACTCTTACTTTTACTTCTCAATTTACGACCTCCCGAATTTGAATTCTGGACCGAAGTTCAGCGCCTATTGATAACACAGCATGGACTCAGTGAAGAAGAAGCTCAGCGAGGTATTGAAGACTACCTGAGAAGATTGCGGCAACATGGGGTTGGTGATCTGGTTTATCACCAGGGCTGCGACCGTGCTGCATGCACGATTGCGGGCGCGATCCGGCAAGGGGGTTTCAAGGAACTGATGGAATGAGTGTCTTCATGCACCATTGCCGACTTTCTGCAAACAGGTGTTTTTGGACCTGCCCATGGGTTCGCCGTTGAAGCGCAAAAGCTACTGGGCGTGAGTCTGGAAGGCAGCGTGGGCTAAACCAGAATCGGGAGGCGATAATGAGTTACCTGACTATTGATGAAGTGTTTTGCGACCACTTGCGGGGCCTCTTAGAAACAGTGGAACTCCGCGATACCAGTGGCAAGCTATTAGGGCACTTCACGCCTTTTGTCTCGGCAGAAGAACAGGCAATGTATGAGAAGGCCAAAACGCTGTTCGACCCGGCCGAGGTGGAACGCCGCCTGCGCGAAGAAGCTGGCAAAGGAGCGCCTCTGCAAGAGGTGCTGAGGCGGATCCAGTCCAAGGAGATACCTCGATGAGGTATACCGTTACCTGGCTCCCCGCCGCGCAAGATGAATTAGCCAACATCTGGAACCAGGCTGCGGACCCTCAGGCGGTCACTAATGCAGCCAATCGGATTGATCGAACCCTGCTGTGGAATGCTGAACAGAAAGGGCGGCCAGATAATGGCCGGCGGATTCTTATCGATCTGCCGTTGGCCGTGACCTTTACCGTCAGTCCAGATGACCGCTTGGTAAGGGTCGTTTGGGTGGAACGAATCTGATCGGGAATGGAGTTGAAGAAACATCTGCAAGAGAAGGAATGATGCTCGAAATCAACAACCTGCACGCTCGTGTTGAAGACAAGGAAATCCTTCGCGGGATCAACCTCACAGTGAAGGCCGGCGAGGTCCATGCCATCATGGGCGAGAACGGCTCCGGCAAGAGCACGTTGGCCGGCGTCCTCGCCGGACGCGACGCCTACGAGGTGACCGAAGGCGAAGTGCGCTTCGACGGCAAAAACCTGCTCGAACTCGATCCCGAGGAGCGGGCGCGCGAAGGCATTTTCCTCGCCTTCCAGTATCCCGTCGAGATCCCCGGCGTCAGCAACACGTATTTCCTCAAGGCAGCGGTCAACGCCATCCGCAAACATCGCGGTCTGCCGGAGTACGACGCCCGCGAGTTTCTCAAACTCGTCAAGGAGAAAATGAAGCTCATCCACATGAACGAAGACCTGTTGAAACGCCCTGTCAATGAAGGGTTCTCCGGCGGCGAGAAGAAACGCAATGAGATTTTCCAGATGGCCGTGCTCGACCCGCGGCTGGCCATCCTCGACGAGACCGATTCGGGACTGGACATCGACGCCTTGAAAGCGGTGGCCGACGGCGTCAACGCCCTGCGCAGTCCGGATCGGGCCATCATCGTCATCACCCATTATCAGCGGCTGCTTAATTACATTGTGCCCGATCGAGTCCACGTTCTGATGCGCGGACGGATTGTCAAATCGGGCGGCAAGGAACTGGCCTTGGAATTGGAGGAAAGGGGTTACAAGTGGCTCGAAGACAGCGTCCGCGAGCCGCAGTCGGTATAAGGAGTGAGGGAGCAACCGTGGCGGAAGTGCTGGAACGACAGAACACCTATCTCGCCGCTTTCGAGCGGCTGGAGCGCGAGTTGGCCGCAGCCGGCACACCCGCCCTACACCGACTGCGCAAGGCCGCCGCTGCGCGCTTCGCCGAGCTGGGGTTTCCGGGACCACGCGATGAGGAATGGCGCTTCACTCCCCTCGCGCCCTTGGCCCGCATCCCATTCGAGCCGGCGCCGCATGATCGTGTAGGTGACTCATGCTCGTTCCGCATCCCTTCCGTGCCGAAAGGGGTTATCGTTTGCCGTCTGTCGGAGGCAATGCATAAGCACGCCGCCCTCATCGAACCGCACCTGGCGCGCTATGCCGACTGGAAAAAGCATCCCTTTGTCGCTCTTAATACAGCTTTTATGTGCGAGGGCGTTTTTGTGTACGTACCGCGGGGCACGGTGCTCGAGGCGCCGCTGTTTCTCGATTTCCACGCTGGCAGAGATGACGACGGTCGTGTCTGGTACCACCGTTCTCTTGTCCTTCTTGGCGAGAACAGTCAGGTGACGCTGGTGGAAAATTACAGCGGGCCGATGGCGTGTACTTATTTCAGCAACGCCGTCACCGAAATCGTCGTCGGGCCGGGAGCAATGGTCGATCATTACAAGCTTCAGCGCGAGGGGGATCGAGCGTTTCACTTGGCCGTCATGCAGGTGCAGATCGGCCGTGCCGCCAACTTTTCTTCGCATGCAGTCACGCAGGGCGGGCAGTGGGTCCGCAATGAGATCAACGCCGTCTTCGAAGACGAGGGCGGCGAATGCATTTTGAATGGTCTGTATCAGGCAAGCGGCGAACAACTGGTCGATAATCATACCTTGATCGATCATGCGCATCCGCATTGCGCCAGCCACGAATTGTACAAAGGCATCCTCGACGGCAAGGCGCACGGCGTTTTCAACGGCAAGATTTACGTTCGTCAGGACGCTCAGAAGACGGATGCCAAGCAGACCAATCAGACGCTGCTTTTGTCTGATGACGCCACCATTAATACCAAGCCGCAGCTGGAGATTTATGCCGACGATGTGAAATGTACGCACGGCGCCACGGTCGGTCAGCTGGATGCCGAGGCGATGTTTTATCTGCGTTCGCGCGGCGTCGGCCTGGCCGAAGCACGCAACTTACTGATCTATGCCTTTGCCAACGACATCCTCCGCCGCATCCAGGTAGCGTCGGTGCGTGAGGAACTGGAGCGCAGCTTGTTGCAAGCGCATCATCTGCCGGCAATTGACGCCGGCGAGGAGGACGTATGAGCATTCATCCGATCGGTGTGGCCGTGCCTTCCGCGCGGGGTGCTAACGCCCCTCCGCGCGCCTTGGACGTAGAGCGCGTTCGTGCGGACTTTCCCATCTTGGGCCGCGAGGTCCACGGCCAACCGCTGATTTACTTCGACAATGCGGCTACCACGCAGAAACCGCAGGCCGTCCTCGATGCGCTGATGCATTACTACAGCAACGACAACGCCAACATTCATCGCGCTGTCCATCTGCTCAGTGAACAGGCCACCCGCGCCTATGAGGAGGCACGGCACAAAGTGTGTCGTTTTCTCGGGGCCGCCGCCCCACAGGAAATCATCTTCGTCCGCGGTGCCACCGAAGGCATCAATCTCGTGGCCCACAGTTGGGGCCGGGCCAATCTCCACGCCGGCGACGAAATCATTCTCTCGGCGATGGAGCATCATTCCAACATCGTGCCCTGGCAAATGCTGTGCGAACAGACAGGGGCCGTGCTGCGCGTCGTGCCCATCAGCGACGATGGCGAATTTCTCCTCGATGAGTATGAAAAACTGTTGAGCGACCGCACGCGCCTGGTCGCGGTTGTGTACGTCTCCAACTCCCTCGGCACCATCACGCCGGTTCGTCGGATCATTGAGTTGGCCCATGCCCGCGGCGCCCTTGTCCTCCTCGACGGCGCGCAGGCGGCCCCGCACCTGCCGATGGACGTACAAGAGCTGGATTGCGATTTCTTTGTGATGTCCGGGCACAAAGTCTATGGGCCGACCGGCATCGGCGTCCTGTACGGCAAGGCCCCTTTGTTGGAGCGTATGCCGCCGTACCAGGGCGGCGGCGACATGATTAAATCGGTCACGTTCGCCAAGACCACCTATGCCGATTTGCCCAACAAGTTTGAAGCCGGCACGCCGCACATCGCTGGCGCCATCGGCCTGGGGGCGGCCCTCGATTACCTGGAATCGATCGGCCGCGAACGCATCGCTCTTCATGAGGAGATGTTGTTGCGCTACGCCACCGAGCAGATGAGCGAACTCCGCGGGGTGCGCATCATCGGCAATGCTCCCCACAAAGCGGCAGTCATTTCTTTTGTGGTAGATGATCCACCTATGGCCGCGCTGGACATCGGCACCAAGCTTGACCTGGAGGGCATTGCCGTCCGCACCGGCCATCATTGTTGCCAGCCGGTCATGGATCGCTTCGGCATCCCCGGCACTACGCGGCTGTCATTCGCCCTGTACAACACCACCGCCGAGATTGACGTGTTCCTCGACGTACTGCGTGGCCTTATCGCTGATGCCGACAGGAAACGAACCGGCAGCGTAAGTGAGGGGCCGTTCTCCGTCGCTTACGCTGCCGACTCGTTTTCTCCGGCTTCTGACATCGAGCCGGTTTATCCACGCGCGGCCGCTGACAGTCCCCAAGCCGCCGCACAGGAACTGATTGAAGAGTTCGAGTTGTTCGATGATTGGGTGGATCGCTACCAGTATCTTCTGGAGCGCGGTGAAGAAATCCCGCCGTTGCCCGAGGCCTTCCGTACCGAAGCCAACCGCGTGCGCGGCTGCCAAAGCACGGTATATCTCTGGGCGCGGAAAAAACCGGGCACCACCGATGTGATTGAATTCCTTGCCGACAGTGACGCCGAACTGGTACGCGGTCTGATCGCCCTGCTCGAACGCCTATTCTCCGGCCAGCGAGCAGAGGACATTTTGGCCTTTGATGTCGAAGGCTTTTTCGCGCGCCTGGGTTTGGATCAACACTTGACTCTCGGCCGCCGCAACGGCCTGGCCGCGATGGTGCAGCGCATCCGTCACTTCGCCGCCACGCTCACCGACCGCAAAGAATGAAGACGAAACGGAAAGGGGACGATCATGCCCATCACGCTTACAGAAAAGGCTGCTTCCGAAGTTAAACGCATCATTGAGGAGCAACGGGCCGCCGATCCGACGCTGGGCAAGATCTATTTGCGTATGCGCATCGTCGGCGGCGGACACAGCGGCCTTCAGCACAAGCTAGACCTCGATCCAGTTATTGACGAGAAGCGCGACGAGTTGTTCGAGTTTCATGGCGTGCCCATGGTCGTCGATAAGCGTAGTTTGCTTTATTTAGAAAATGCTACGGTGGATTTTCATGACGACACCACTCGTCGCGGCTTCAGCATCAACACCGGCAACGGTAGGGCCACTTCCGGCCCGGCGAAAGCCGGCGCCCCCCCATCGGACGCCCCTCTGGAGGAGCACGTCATCGCCGCTTTGCGCAACGTCTATGACCCCGAAATACCCGTTAATATCTACGACTTGGGCCTGATCTACGACTTGAAGGTCAGTCCCTCCGGGGCGGTTGCCATTCGCATGACCCTGACCAGTCCAGCTTGTCCGGTTGCCGGCTCCCTGCCCGGCGAGGTGCAATCGCGCGTACAGGCCGTCCCCGGCGTCGCCTCCGTCAACGTCGAGTTGGTCTGGGATCCGCCGTGGAGCATGAGCCGCATGTCCGACGAGGCCCGACTCCAATTGGGCCTGTTCGATTAAACAGCGTTGAAGATGACGACTGCCCAAGCGCGTTGCGATGTCAAACCCTAATAGAAATGCTCCCTCCTCTCCCTCCAAAGCCCCCCGAAGGAGACATTTCTATAAGGGGAAAAAGAACGTTTCTAACAGGGAGTGACGGTCTGGAAAGCCGTTTGGACACGCCTCTCAAAGTAGGTGGCAATCTCCAAAGGATCAGGGTTCAGGAAAGAGCGCTTCTCCCTGGTCCCTGGTCCCTAACCTCTGCCCCTGGCCCCTTATGGAGAAGTGCCAGGGAAGGATCCGCTGGGGAGCGCCAGGGGAGGACCCGCTGGGGCGTAGCGGTAAGTCGGCTGCGGTCGTCCGGGACGGAAACTTTGTAGAGTATGAAACTCTGCCGTGGCGCCGCAAGCGGTACACGCTGCCGTCACTGCCTGTCGTACTTGTTCGGCGATCAACTCCGGACCAAGGGCCACACGCGCATTGACGATCAGATCCAATTCCTTTGCCTGGGCCCGTGACGGGAGTGACAATTCCGCCCGGCTTTGGCTGCTCACCAGGTTCGCGACACCGAACGAGGCGTCAGACAAGGCGATGACTTTTAAGTGCGCCACCTCGCCGCCACATTGGTTGAACGCCTCATGCAGACGAGAAATCACGTCGAGTAGGAACGTATCTACTGACATCGACTTGTCAGCAACGATGCGGAGACTGCTATTGAGCCAGCCTAGTTCTGCTTCGCCTTCGGCATAGATGTCGTAATCGATGTCGAGGACTTTCCGGCCGAAGTTGCCGCGCTGGTCGAGCAATTCTGTCAGCGCCTCGAAGCCTTGCCCCGTCTTGGCCGACAGACACAAGAGCGGCGTTCCTGGAAATGCGGCATGAACGAGATCGGTCAACTCCGTCAATGTGGCCGCATCCAACTCATCGATGCGATTGAGGACAATGGCATCGGCCTCTTCGAGTTGTTTCCGGAAGATGTAGGCTGCTTTCGGCGAGAAACCGCCTGCCCTTTGTTCTTCTCCCCTGGTGGGCGGGGAAGGCTTAAGGATGCGCAAGCCGTGACTGGGTTTGAACAATACCGGATAAGGGGCGACCTCGAAACGGTTGCCGTAGAGGGCCTTGAGCGGCTGTACGACAGTGGCCACAAGATCGGTGCAGCTGCCAACGGGTTCAGCCAAGATCACGTCCGGCCGTTGGCTGTTTTCCAGTTGCTTGACTTTGTCGACCAAGTCATTGAAACGGCAGCAAAAACAAGCGCCCGCCACTTCTTCGACTGGGAACCCTTGGGCGCGCAGGCGGGTAGTATCCACAAGATCTTGGGCCTGATCATTGGTGACGAGACCGATTTTCTGTCCCCGATCGAGATAGAAACGCGCCAGACGCGCCAGCGTCGTCGTCTTGCCGGCACCGAGAAAACCGCCGATCATGAGGAAGCGTAATGGACGCATGGATGACTCTTAAAGTGGTTTAAAATCCTCCGCTGGGCTGTCTCTTTGGCATATGTATCAAGGTCCGCCAGGTCGGCAAGGCGGCGGCGCATTGACCGGCGCCATTTGCGGCGGACGCGAAGTATCAACGGAACGGATGTCGCCATTGTTCCGCTCGCACGCTAGAGTTTTCGCCGGATAACCCAAGGCCCAAAACAGCTGAAACTGCGCTTTGTTATAGTCGGCGACACTGACATAGTAGTTATTATAAGCGCGGCTCAATTGCTGGAGGGCGACCACGGCTTCGAGCGGTCGATTAACCAATACCAGACGATCGCCAAAACGCGTCGTCTCGGTAATGGCCTTGAGATTGCCTGCATAAGTCGTTTGCGCTTCCTTAACCTCGGTTTCCGCCTTAAGGATGCGAAGGACGGCGGACTGGACGCGGGCATGGGCCTGGACGACCTCAGCCGCCACGTGATCCTGAATGCGAAACAATTCGATTAACTCGCGCTGCTGTTCGGCCTGCCGTTCTTGAACCAGGGCGCGATTGCCCAAACCGAGGTTACGTACCTCCCAAGTGCCCATCGTCAGGGAATCGAAGCGGCCAACCCACGGTTGGGGCCGACCGTTGACATCTGAGGCGAAGACACCGCTCATCAATGTGCCGAAGGGGGCCCCCGGCACGGCATTGGGAGCGATGACCAGACTGGGTATCAACGGCCGCAGCCTTTCCTGACGAATGCGCTCCAGCGCCCATCTCACCAATGCCTGCTGAGAAGCTAACTCCGGGCGGTTGAGCAATCCTACGGGCACCAGGTCCTCCACGGCTTCCTTGGGCGAGATGAGGGTCACCTGCAAATGGGGTGGCTCTAGCGGTGCAGCCACGATGGTCGGATTGAGCCGTAATTCCCGCGTCAGATCGGCGCTGGCCACACGCCATTCCTGATACCGTAGTAGCATTTCCCGCTCAATGTCGGCCAGGGTCGTTAAAGCCCGGTCGATTTCAAAAGGTGACGTCAGGTCCTTACTCAAGGCCCGAATCTTCTCGGCGAGCTTCCTGGCTTTCTCTGCGACATCTTGCGCTCCGGCCAGGCGTCCGCGTGCTTGCTGGACGTTGAAATAAGCCTCGGCTACAGCTCGCAAAGCATCATTCCGCGCCGTTTGTACCTCGAATCGGCGAGCAGCCGCTTGGTCCCTGGCCTGACGGGGAAGGTAGATCAAATCTACGAAAGTCCAATCGAGGAAAGGCCCCGCACCGATCATGTATTGATCCCGGCCGACGATGTACTCGATGCCGCTGTTGCCCGTCCCTCCCCCGTCATGGCGATACCAGGTGCCGCCCGCCGTCACGTTGGGGAGCCAAAGTAGCTGAGCGCGTCTCAATTGGGCCACAGCGATTTGGAGGCTGGCTTGAGCGGCAGCGATAATAATGGGGCGTGCGTCGGCCAATTGCAGGGCCGTGGGCAGATTGATAGGCATAGCGTGATCGTCTGGTTGCACTTGGCCCGGTTTAAGTTGCGGCGGCGCCTGGCCTTCGGAGACGATCGGCCCCTGCAAGAACCGTGTGGGCGAGGAGCAATCACGAGGCGTCGGCTGCACCCTATCTACTTCTCGGGCCGGCTGTTCATTGGTCAGAGGGCGAGGCGGCGGTATAGTTTCTTCCGTCTCCCGCTGACTTGCCGAACGCGCCGGGCAAAGGAACATCAGACCAAAGCCCATGGCCAGGACGCTCTGAAACGCCCAGCCGCGCACTTCTTGCACCATACTATATCCTCCCTTCATCGGAGACAGCCCTGACAAGGCGGCGGCGTATTGACCGGGGCCATTTGCGGCGGACGCCAGGTATCGACTGGCATAAGGGCGCTGCGGTTTTGTTCGCAGGCCAAGATACTGGCAGGATAACCGAGCGCCCAGAAGAGTTGAAATTGGGCCTTGTTATAATCACTGACGCTGACAAAGTAATGGTCATAAGCCTGCGCTAGTTGCTGGAGAGCAACTACTACTTCCAACGGCCGATTGACCAGCGTTAGTTGATCGCCAAAACGCGTCGTCTCGGTAATGGCCTTGAGATTGCCTGCATAAGTCGTTTGCGCTTCCTTGACCTCGGCTTCCGCTTTGCTGATACGCAGTATCGCCGACTGAACCCGCGCGTGGGCGTCGACAACTTCGGCGGCTACTCGGTCCTGAGCACGGAACAGCTCCGCGAGTTGACGTTGCTGCTCGGCGGCTCGCTGGCGGACCAAAGCGCGATTGCCCAAACCGAGGCCCTGAAACTCCCAGACGAGCATAGTTAGGGAATCGAAGCGGCCAACCCACGGTTGGGGCCGACCGTTGACATCCGAGGAAAACAGGCCGGTCATCAGCGATCCCGCAGGGACAGCGGCGGTCACATAAGGAGCCGCCGGCACGGCGTTCGGCGCAAAAATGAGGCTGGGTAGCAACGGTCGCAACCTCTCCTGGCGCAAGCGCTCAAGGGTATACCTTACCAGGGCTTGCTGCGAAGCAAGCTCGGGACGACTGAGCAATCCTACGGGCACCAGGTCCTCCACGGCTTCCTTGGGCGAAATGAGGGTTACTTGTAAATGGGGCGGTTCCAACGGTACGACTACGGTAAGAGGGTTAAGCCGTAGCTCGCGCGTCAAATCGGCGCTAGCTTCACGCCATTCCTGATAGCGCAGTAACATTTCCTGCTCAATATCGGCCAATTCCGTACGGGCCCGGTCAATCTCGATGGGGGAGGTCAGGTCTTTGCTCAAGGCTTCGATGGTCCGCACAAGGGTGCGCGATTTTTCGGCGACATCTTGCGCTCCGGCCAGGCGTCCGCGTGCTTGCTGGACATTGAAATAGGCCTCGGCTACAGCAAGCAGGGCATCGTTCTTAGAAACCTGCACCTCGAATCGGCGGGCAGCCACGCGGTCCTGGGCTTGGCGCGGCAGAGAGAGAATGTCGGTAAAGGGCAAAGCAAGCATAGGGCCGACGCCGAGAAAATACTGGTCCCGCCCGACAAGATATTCGATGCCGTTGTTGGCTGTGCCACCGCCATCATGGCGATACCAGCTGCCGCCTATAGCGAAATTGGGCAACCACAGGACTTGCGCCTGGCGTAGCTGGGCAATAGCGATTTGGAGGCTGGCCTGAGCAGCGGCGATAATAAGGGGGCGTGCATCGGCCAATTGCAAGGCCGTGGGCAGATTGATAGGCAAGGGCTGATCGCCCGGCTGTACTTGGCTTGGCTTGAGTTGCGGCGGCGCCTGGCCCTCGGAAACGACCGCCCCTCGCAGGGACCGTGCCGGCGTTGGGCAACTGTACGGACCTTGAGCCGTGACGTCTCCGGTGGAGACCGCGGCGAGCAAACCGGCCAGGACAGCCAGCTTATCCAAGGTTCTCCAATGTCCCAGCGCCTGTGCCATCAGCAGAATCCTTCCATCAGGTGTAGCTCTCTTTGGCGCGGGATGCGCCGCAAGATCCGCAAAATCCATCTTTCTTCTACATCGGCAAAGATCGACACGGGCAACTATTATTTGTCTGCCCGGCTCCGAAGCGTAAACAAAGGGCTTCGCTTACGCCTCGGCCCCGGATAGATTGTCTAAAGGCTGTTGTGAGAAGACGGATCCACCCGAGAATACCTCGAAGGGGCTTGCCATGAATCCCATTCGCTTTGCCATGCGGCACCCGATCACCATGTTCATGATCGTGGTGGCCCTGTTCGGTTTCGGCGGACTCGCTATTTCCAAGATGCGCATCGATATCTTTCCCCAATTTAACAATCCGGAAATCTACATCATCCAGAATTACAATGGCATGAGCCCCGATCAGATCGAAGGTTTGCTTGTCAATCAGATCGAGACGAACTTGCAGTACGTTGACGGGATTAAGAAAGTAGAGTCGCAGTGCATTCAGCAGATTGCTCTCATCAAAGTGTCTTTCTTTCCTGGTACAGACATGGCAGAGGCGATGGCATCGGTAGTGGCCCAAGTCAATCGTGCCGAGGCTTTTCAGCCCAAAGGCGTGTTGCCGCCGCAAATCATGCGCATGGACCCCGGTAGCGTGCCTATCGGCTATCTGGTATTGACCAGTCCAACCACCTCGCTGGGAAAACTAGCCGACCTTGCCCAGTATCGCATTCGCCCGCTTATTCAGACGGAAGTGCCAGGGACCGTTGGTACGGCGCCATTCGGCTCCAACATCCGTTCGATCGTCATCACCGTCGATCCCGATCGTTTGCGTTCCTACAATCTGTCTACCGAAGACGTTTCCAAGGCGCTGATGGAAGGCAATGTGGTTATCCCGGCCGGCAATCTGTATCTCAAGGACCAGATGCCCATGGTGCCCACCAATGCAATGGTGGATGACATTCAGAAAATTGGCCAAATCCCTCTGCGCGCCAACCGCAATCTCTATATTCACGACGTCGCCACCATCGCCGATGCCACCGACATCAACTACGGTTACGCAATGGTGAACGGTAAACGTTCCGTCTTCATCCCCATTGTCAAGAAGAACACCGCCTCTGCCCTGACAGTGGCTAACGATGTCCGCAAGGCCATGCCGCGCTTTCAGAGCGTGCTGCCGGAAGGAGTAGAGATTCGGTACGAATTCGATCAGACCCCGATGGTAGTCGAGGCCATCCGCAGCGTGGCCACCGAAGGGGCCATCGGCGCCGGCCTGACCGGCCTGATGGTACTGATCTTTCTGCGCGATTGGCGTAGCGTTATTGTCGTGGTCTTCAACATTCCACTGGCCTTGCTTGGGTCGCTGTTTGCTCTGTGGCTTACCGGCAACAGCATCAACATCATGACGTTAGGCGGCCTGGCCTTAGCTATTGGTATTCTCGTTGATGAGGCCACAGTCGAATTGGAGAACATTCACGCCCAGATGGAACACGTCGCCACCATTCCGCGGGCCGTGCGCTTGGGTAACTCCATCACCGCCGTACCTCGTCTCTTGGCCATGTTGTGCATTCTGTCCGTGTTCATCCCTGCCTTCATCATGCCGGAGCCGGTACATTCCCTGTTCGTACCGTTGTCGTTGGCAGTCGGTTTCGCCATGATTACGTCCTATTTATTGTCCAGCACACTGGTGCCGGTGCTCGCCACCTGGTTGCTGAAAGGCCCCAAAGAACTGAAAGATTTTCTAGGGGACCAAACGCAAGCTCACCAACCCGAAATTCAAGCCAGGCAAGCTGAACCTCAACAACCTACAGAGCAAGTCAGAGAAACAGAGACACACGGAGATTTAGGAGAAGAAGAGTGGATACATCCTGGATTTTTCGGTAAAGTCCAACGCGTCTTCGCTCGGATAGTGAGCGTCAGCATAGCTTGGCGTTGGCTGGTTGTGCCGGCATATTTGGTGGCATGCCTGCTCGTTCTGGTGTTTGCTGGCATGGAATTGGGGCGCGAATTGTTTCCGGTGACCGATATGGGCCAATTCGTGCTCCGTTTCCGCATGCCGCCGGGTACCAACTACGAACTGACCCGCGAGGCATGGATTCACTGTCTGAAAACGATTCAGGAAGAAGCCGGCGCCAACAACGTCGCCATCGCGATGGGTTTCGCCGGCCAGCAAGCGCCTAACTACGCCATGAACAACATGATCCTCTTCATGCGCGGACCGGATGACGGGCAAATGCGGGTCCAGTTACGGGAAGGTGCCGGCCTCTCGATTTTCGCATTGCAGGAGAAGCTGCGTAAGGCACTTCCCAAACGCCTTAAACCGTGGTTGACCGGGGTGTTGTACAAAGAAGGCTATTCTCCCGAAGAGGCTGAAGCACGTGTTCGACACCTGAAGTTCGGTTTTGAACCAGGCGACATTGTCAGCGAAGTCATGAGCTTCGGCTCGCCAACGCCTATCGAAGTTGTCGCCGCCAGTCACGATCTACAGGAGGCCCGCGCCTTTCAGGAAAAAGTGCAGGCGGAATTGCAAGCCAATCCGTATCTACGCGACGTGCAGTTCCGTCAGGAACTGGATTATCCGACGGTTCGCGTGACCATCGATCGCCAGAAGGCCAACTTGAGCGGCACTAATGTCGATGAAGTCGGCCGATCGGTCTTGGAAGCAACCTCATCCAGCCGCATGTTGTACCGCAATTACTGGATCGACAAAAAGTCGGGCGTCAGCTATCAGGTACAAGTGCAGACGCCCATCGCGCGGATGACTTCAGAATCTCAGGTGGAAACACTGCCTCTGATGAAGGTCAGCCCGTGGATCAATTTAATGGTCCGCGATGTGGCTCGCGTAGGCAAAGGCAATATGCCCGGCCAGTTCGATCGCACGCAGATGCAGCGCTACCTGAGCATCACCGCCAACATCGAGGGCGAGGACCTTGGCCGGGCTGCCAAGCAGGTCGAAGAAGCGGTGCAGAAGGCTGGCAAGCCGCCACGCGGCGTCTACGTTGAACATCGCGGCCAAGTTAAGCCCATGAACGATATGTTCGAGTCTCTAGCCATTGGCTTGGCGGCTTCGGTCTTTGTCGTCCTGGTGCTGCTGACGGCGTATTTTCAGTCACTGCGTTTAGCCCTCTCCTCCATCGGTGCCGTGCCGGGCGTACTCAGCGGTGTCGTGCTTATCCTCTTGGTTACCCAAACCACGCTCAATATCGAATCGTTCATGGGTACAATCATGAGCGTGGGCGTATCGGTGTCCAACTCCGTGATGCTGGTCACTTTCATGGCGATGGAGTGGCAGAAAGGGGCATCGGTCCACGGTTCAGCTATCCGCGGGGCTGGCGAACGGTTACGACCAATCCTTATGACTGCTTGTGCTATGACCATCGGCATGGTGCCGATGTCGCTAGGGTTGGAGTCCGGCAGCAAGATGGAAGCACCTTTGGGTGTAGCGGTCATTGGCGGCTTGGTCCTCTCGACTTTTGCCACCTTGTTAATCTTGCCGGCCATTTACACACTCATCATGGGAGAACGTAAGTTTGTACACCCATCCATTGACCCGGAAGATCCGATCAGCCGGTATCACGACGGCGGGGAGGAGGCCAGCCGACGCCTCTTCCGAGAACGGGCGGCAAGAGCGTGATAGGGTCATCGGGCGTTCAGAGTATGTGACAGAAAACAGAGGAGACTAATCATGAAGCGCACCGTCTTGCGAATACCGCAGTCCCGGCTGCTGCTGCTGTTGGCCCTGGCAGGGATGGTCGGATGCCATCAAGCATCGTCGGAGGGAAAGACTATTGAGGTGGCGCCGCCAGTCCATCTGGTCAAACCCGAACGACGCGACTTGCACCGCGAAGTCGGTCAACCCGGATACGTATTCGCTTACGAGCAAACTGCGCTGTATCCCAAGGTCGCCGGTTACATCAAACAATGGATGGTAGATATCGGGGACCCAATCAAGAAAGGGCAGCTGCTGGCTCATATCTACGTGCCTGAATTGCACGCACGCTATAAAGAGAAAAAAGCCCAGGTAGCCCTGGACGAAATCCGGGTACGATTGGCCGAACGGGCAGTGGACGTGGCCCAGGAACAATGGCAGGTAGCTGTGGCCGACATTGACAAGTACAGGGCTGATGTCCAACGTTGGCAGTCAGAAGTCTCACGTTTGGCTAGCGCCAAAGTCGAGGGCAAACTGGTCGTTAATGAGCAAATTCTTGCCGAATCACAACGCCAATTGGAATTGGCCAAGGCATCTTTGGCTGCCGCCCTGGCCCGTGAGAAGGCCCGCGCCATGGAACTGGCAAAAGCTAAGACGGATGTCGAAGCTGCTCGCGCTCAAGTTACGGTCGATCTGGCCGCCGAGGAACACTTGGCCGCTCTGGTCAGTTATACAAAGATGCAGGCGCCTTACGACGGCATCGTCGTCGTCCGCAATGCCAATACCGGCGATTACGTTGAGCCGCGCTATGGTGACGCCTCCGCTCCCCTCGGCGGGGTCCGCAGTGAGGTCCCAGAGCGCGGTACCCCTATTTATGTAGTGACCCGTACCGATGTGGTACGTGTCTACGTGGACGTGCCGGAGATGGAGGCTGCCTACATCGATCGAGGCACCAAGGCGCGCGTCCGTATTCAGTCGCTCAATGATGAAGAACGGGAAGGCACGGTAACGCGGACTTCGTGGGCCTTGAATGTCCAAAGCCGCACTTTGCGGGCCGAAATAGATCTGCCTAACCCAGACGGCCGCATGCGCCCGGGAATGTACGCTTTCGGTTTAGTTGAGATCGTACGCCGCAACGTCTTCGCCGTACCGCTGGAAACAGTTATCGAAATCGGCAATCAGAACACCATCTATTTGTACGAGGATGGCAAGGCCGTGCGCACGCCGGTACAAATAGGAATAAACGATAACAAATATGTTGAAGTGTTCCGCAAAAAAGTCAAGGACCAGTGGGGGCCGTTCTCTGGTGATGAAGTGGTCATCCTCGGCGATCTGTCGGAACTGCGCGATGGGGAGGCTGTCCGTATTGCCTCCGAAGAAAGGACCGAGAAAAGGTAAGCACGCCCAAAGTCCGTGACAAGGCAAACGGAGCACTAAAACTCCATCTCGCGCAGTGCCCGGATGCCGGCACGCAGGGGCAACACTACACAGGCGATGCCGGCAAGCAGCCCCAATACCACGCCGGCCCCTATGAAACCCTCCGACAACAAGGCGACTTCCGACTTCCTATCCGACAAAAAAGGCATCATGGTCAGGTAAGCCTCCATGTGCCACGGGACCGCCATCAAACCCAGGATCAGCAGCAGGAACAACAGCCCCGCCACCAGGTTCAAGGTGCCGCCGAAGCCAGCCGCAATTTTGGAAGGATCTCTCTCGCGAAAATTCGGCATGCACGCCCCCAGACCGACGCTCAGACCACTAAGCCCAGCCGCCAACACGACCACGGTCAACAGGTGCAGGAGTATCGGCGGGGCCGGCATCAGGAGCATCAAATCGCTAACCAGTATCAATCCGCCGGCGATCAAACAGCCGCCTGTCATCGAAAAAGCGAATTTGCCCCACAGCAGTTGTTCGCGCTTCAACGGCAAAAGGCCGAGTATCCAAAAGCGCCTTCCTTCCAGGCTCAGCATCGGATAGACGAATCGTCCCGTGTAGGTACATAACAAGAGCGCCACAGCACACAGGTTGAGGAAACTGATACTGTTCTGGTAGGGTCCACTGACGTCTTCGACGAAACGGCGAATATTGGCGAAGTAGAGCAGCATCAGGCCGCAAAAAGCCAACACCTGTCCCCATTGCTGCGGATCGCGGCGGAAAGTGCGAAAGTCTTTGATAAGCAGCAAGCGCGTCCGCGGATTGACGAAGACCAACACAGCATAGAGCAGATAATCCATCCAGGATTCACGATGGTTTTCTTTTCCGACTGCGGCCAGGGGCAGGCGTCCGTTATCCATCGCTGGCTTGTGGTTACGGCCTCGAAAGAGAACGGGAAAGCGCTGTAGGTCGCCGCCCGTGGTCATGCGATTGTAACCGCGGCGATACAGTCGAGTGGAAGCAGCAGCAGCAATCACGTATAAGAAGAGTCCATTGCTCCACACAAGCGCCAGATAGTATAGCGCGGCGCCGATCTCGCCGCGCACCACACGCCGTAGACCCAACGAGACCCAATGACTCGGCGCCAGCGGATTGCGCGTGAATTGGAAGTAACTCAAGAGCCGCGTGACGGCTTCACGCATTTCCTCGCGCCACAGCTCGGTGGGCGCAGCCTGGACCATGCGATAGAGCCACCCCGCCAACACCAACACCAGCACCGTCAGACACACGCTCAGTACCTGCTTGCGGCGTTTCGGGACGTAATTGACAATCAGCAGGGCCGCCAATCCGCCCAGTGCTCCGGGCAGCAACACGAAACCAAGGAAAAACAGCGGCAACAGAACGTAGAAATACCATGCGGCCTCGCAGACCAGGCCATAAGCAATGAGGATAGGAGTGCCCAAAAGCAGGAAGGCCCAACTGCTGAACGCCACGGCGCCCTGGAATTTGTAGGCGAACACCTGGTCGACCGCAACTGGGCTAGATAGCAAGAACGCTGTTTCCGGCGAGGCGAACAGGCTGCCATAGAGGATCAAACCACTGGAAAAAACCAGCAATACGGCCAGCGACAGAAACAGTAAATCTAACAAGATGCCGACGATTTCGCCTGTCAACGGCACCCCGACCTCCGTATGGAGGAACAGAAATCCGCCCCAGCTGATGGCGAAGATGAACGTCCAAACGATCGCGCTGCACAACAAAATGGTCAGCGGCCGCATCGAGGATTGTTGCGTCATAGCGCGCCAGGAATTGCGCAGCAGCCGCAGACGCAATTTTTGAAAAAGCAAGGCCTGATTCATGGCTTCGTCACCTTGTCCTCGACTGGTCGCGTCAGTGTCAGGAACACATCTTCAAGAGGCCCATCCACAGCGGCCTGCTCGCGCAGCGCTGTGAGAGTGCCACACGCGACGAGCCGGCCATGCTCGATGATGGCAATGCGATCGGCCAACTCCTCAACCACGTCCAGCGAATGCGACGACAGAAACACTGTAGTCCCCCGATCTGCTTGGCGGCGCAATAAGTCTTTCAAGCGGCGGACGCTGTGCGGATCGAGGCCGACCGTCGGTTCATCGACGATCAACACGCGCGGCTCATGGACCAGGGCCGCAGCGAACACTGTACGCTGCCTCATGCCATGCGAATAACGCTCCGTCAAATCGTCGATGAATTCATGCAGCTCAAACAGCTCGATCATCTCGGCAATGCGCGAGGCCGATTGAGCGCGCGGCAGTCCGTACATGTCGGCAATGAACTGCAAGAACTCGCGACCAGTCAGCTTCTCGTAGAGGAAGGGTTGGTCAGGGACGTAACTCAGCAATTGCCGGGCACGGTCGCCGTCGCGGCGCAGGTCGTACCCGCCGATGGAAACGGCGCCGGAAGTGGGGAAAAGCAGGCCGCATAGCATCTTGATAGTCGTGGTCTTGCCGGCGCCGTTGGGACCGAGGAAGGCGAACAATTCCCCGGCTGCGATGTCCAGGCTCAGGTCCTGGACGGCCATTTTGGCCCCATATTTCTTGCTAACGTGATCCAGTTTAATCATGTCCCAGTTCCCGGAGACGATTGTGACTGCGTCGCGTAAGCTCCCGTCTCATGATCCAGCGGCTGCCCTCGAGAAGGGCTTCCTGTTGCAAAACCCGTTCCCCGTCCTCTTCTACCCAAGTGCGACCCATCGGTTCGTTTTCATCATTGGTATATTCGATCACCAGGCAAGTCGTTTCCTCGCCGTTCAGGTCCAACCGCTCCGGGTGCGGTAGGACGCGCGCATTGAGCCAACGTACACCGCTGGAGAAACCAGGCAGCGCATCGCGCAGCGGGTCTACCAACGGTTGCCGCCAACTTTGGCCCACATGCAGGCCACGAATGTGGTTGACAGGGTGCAACGGCAGCAACACCGAACCGGTATGCGAAACCGGCACGGGAGGCAGGTCAATCTGTATCGGTTTCTTCAGATATTTAGAATCGGCCCGGCAATGGGCGAAGAATTGGTGGTCCCGAACTTCACCAGAAATACACAACGATATTGGGTCCGGGGGGGCGTCGTTTCGGGTAAGGGACAATTGTTCCAGGAAGAACTTGCGGAGAGAATGCTCTGCTGTATCCTGTTCCTCCGTATTGATGAAGCGGACCTCCACCTTTGCTTCCAGAGAACGCAACTGACCGGGGTGATTGACGCGATAGGTACTGGTGAGGCGGTCGATTTTCAACAGCTTGGCTACGGTAACGGGCTGGAATTTCGGATCTTTGCTGGCATCAAGGCTGGCGTTGAGCGTGTATTCGTCTGTTTCTTTGTGATAGTCCACCCATGTGGCCGCTTGAAAGACGGAACGGGGTTTGGCCTGGCCCTTTAGTTGGCGTTCTACGATCCAAAAAGTCCTCAAGGGGCCGCTGCTTTTTTGCACTTCTTCAACGTCGTCAATGTGGAACGGCGGTGGCTCACCGGGCAACCAACGGGGCAGCAGATCATGCCAGAAGAGCCAGCCTATCGTCCCTAACCAGGATCCAATGATGATCCCACACATCCACCGCGGAGGCATGCCTGCACCTCTTCGTCGCCCGCAAGATGTCTCACTGCCTTTTATTGTCTCACAGAAGCACAGTCCGACAAGTACAATAAGGAGGGGCGAGGGGCTGAGCGGGAGAACGTCAGCCTTCCTGCACTCGTTGGACATGGACTCGACGGTGGAAATGGACGCTCATACGCTTGAGCTACTGGAATTCGACAAAGTTCGCGAGCTGCTGGCCAGCTACGCAGCCTCTTCCCTTGGCAAAGAACTGGCTCGCCGACTTGAACCCGACATCGATGCCGAACGCATCCGCGCCGAACTGGTGTTGGTCAGCGAGATGGTTGACGCCTTGGGAGCGGGCCTGGCGCCGCCTTTGGGCGGGTTGCACGATGTCCGTCTGGTCCTCCGCCGTGCCGCCATCGGCGCCCAGCTTACCGTCGAGCAGCTGTTGGAAGTGGCCGAGACGCTCACCTGCACCGGCAACATCTACCGCTATCGCATGAAATTGGGGGACCGGCATCAACACCTCATCGATCAGATTGCTGCGGTGGAAGATTTGGGGGTGGTAGCTAAAACCATCAGCGGTTGTATCGATAGCCGCGGCCACGTCCTCGATATGGCCAGCTGTGAGCTGGCCCAGATCCGGCAAAAACTTGCTGAGGTGGAGGAGCGTGTACAAAATCAGATTCGCCGACTCCTCCGCGATCCGGAGCTGCGCAAGATCCTCCGTTACCCCAACGCCACGGTCAGCGGCGACCACTACGTGTTGCCCGTGGCCGTCAATCATCGCCACAAGCTGCAAGGCGTCGTCCACCGCACCAGCAGCAGCGGCGAAACGCTTTTCATCGAGCCAGCCAGCATTGCCAGCCTCAGTGCGGAACGGGCCGTACTCAAGAGTGAAGAAGACCGCGAGATCGGCCGTATCTTACGGCGTCTGAGCGGTGAGGTGGCGCGCGTGGCGCGGCCCCTCACCTTTGCCATCGACCTCTTGGCCCGCCTCGACCTCATCACCGCCAAGGCCCGCCTCAGCCGCGAGTACGATATGCATGCCCCGGAGATCAATACCACGGGCCAACTCTGGCTGCGGCAAGCACGCCATCCACTGTTGTTGCAGCTGGCCCGCCAGGCCTATCCGCCGCGCACCGTTGTTCCCGTCGATATTCGTCTAGGTTTCGACTTTCATTTGCTTATTATCACCGGCCCTAACACGGGCGGCAAAACGGTCTGTCTCAAGACAGCAGGCCTTTTGGCGCTGATGGCCCAAGCAGGCATGCATATTCCCGCTGGCCCAGGCAGCAACGTGCCGGTCTTTCACCACATCTTCGCCGATATCGGCGATGAGCAAAGTCTGGAACAATCGCTTAGCACTTTCAGCGCGCACGTCTCGCGCATTGCCTACATTCTCCGCGAAGCCGACGACCGCAGCCTCGTTTTGCTGGACGAACTGGGAGCAGGTACCGATCCCACCGAAGGAACCGCGCTGGGACGCGCTATCCTCGATGAACTAGACCGGATTGGCTGCCGAGCGATGGTCACAACACACCTGGGCGATCTCAAGACCTATGCTTTCCACAATCCGCATGCCGAAAACGCCGCTGTCGAATTCGATGCGGAAACGTTGCAGCCAACCTATCGGCTGCACATCGGCCAATTCGGCATGAGCAATGCGCTGCGGATTGCGCGCCGGCTCAAGCTGCCACGTGAGTTGCTGCGTCGCGCCCATCGCTACGTGCGCCGTCGCCAACGCCGTGCTCCCGAAATGGTCCAGTTGCAGCGCCTGCGCGAAGAAGCCGAGAAGGCCCGCGAGCAAGCACTGCAAGCACAGCACGAGGCCGAACGCCAGCGCCAAGAATGGCAACAAAAAGCCGACCAACTGGAACGCGAAAAGGAAGCCGCTGCCGCTCTCCGCGCCGCCCGGCTGAAGCTACAGCCCAACGATGTGGTCCGTGTAGCGCGCTTTGACAAGCCCGGACGTATCGTGCGCGTCGATTTCAAACGCAATAGCGCCCTGGTTAGCGTGGGACTGGGTCAGTGGGAAGTACCCCTGGAAGAAATCTTTCCCGACGGGCATTAACCAAACTTGCAAGCGGGTACAGCTGGGCCTGCCAGCATCCTACCAGAAGTTATACAGGACGCGGGGAGATGTGACATTTTTTCCCCTTTCCCCCCCACCGCCACCCTCCCCCACAAGGGGGAAGGGAGCCTTGTTTCTCCCTCCCCCACAAGGGGGAAGGGAGCCTTGTTTCTCCCTCCCCCCTTGTGGGGGAGGGTGGGGGTGGGGGGCCTTGTTTCTCCCTCCCCCCTTGTGGGGGAGGGTGGGGGTGGGGGGCCTTGTTTCTCCCTCCCCCCTTGTGGGGGAGGGAGCCTTGTTTCTCCCTCCCCCCTTGTGGGGGAGGGTGGCGGTGGGGGGAATTGTTTCTCCCTCCCCCCTTGTGGGGGAGGGTGGGGGTGGGGGGAATTGTTTCTCCCTCCCCCCTTGTGGGGGAGGGAGCCTTGTTTCTCCCTCCCCCCTTGTGGGGGAGGGTGGGGGTGGGGGGAATTGTTTCTCCCTCCCCCCTTGTGGGGGAGGGTGGGGGTGGGGGGAATTGTTTCTCCCTCCCCCCTGGTGGGGGAGGGTGGGGGTGGGGGGAATTGTTTCTCCCTCCCCCCTTATGGGGGAGGGTGGGGGTGGGGGGAATTGTGCCCAATTCAACCGTGCCCAGTATATACGGGACGCGGTAGAGATGGACACAAACATAGGCGAGCGGTGGGTGTCAACCCCCCGGTATATCCGCAGGCGAGCGGGGGGTGTGAACCCCCCGGTTGTTCTACCGGGGGGTTCACACCCCCCGCTCGCCTCGGGGCGCTCGCCAAGATGTCAGAGTTCCCCGTGCCCAATATAATCGGGACGAATGGCCGCCTTGCGAGGCTGCTCATACCTTTTCTCCATTCCTTCCGCCCGATGGAGAATGCTGGTGAACTTTCCTCGTTTGTTGCTGCGATTGCTAGGCCGGCGTTTGCCGCAGACACAAGG
This sequence comes from Planctomycetota bacterium, assembly GCA_021324515.1. GTDB lineage: Bacteria > Planctomycetota > Planctomycetia > Gemmatales > Gemmataceae > JAJPHU01. The sequence goes on along the minus strand of JAJPIY010000027.1, from coordinate 3,515 downwards.
CACTCTTCGGGTGCCCGGTCTGCAAGCCAACGTGCGCATTCGCCGCGATCGCTGGGGCATCCCCCATATTGAGGCCAACAATTTTCTCGACGCCTGTTTCGCTATTGGTTTCTGCCACGGTCAAGATCGTCCGTTCCAACTTGAACTTTTCCTGCGGGCTGTCCGCGGCACGCTTAGCGAGCTGGTCGGTGGCGATGCTCTGCCGATCGACCGCCTGTCACGGCGTATCGGTTTTCACCGCGCGGCTGCCGCACAATGGCCGTTGCTTGATCCTGAATTGCAGGAGATGATGCAGGCCTATGCCCGCGGCGTCAGCGCCGGGGCGACGTATGGTCTGCCGCAGCGGCCACACGAGTTCGTTTTGCTGCGCAGTCGGCCGACGCCGTGGACGCCGTTCGATAGCCTTGGCATTGTCAAGCTCCTCTCTTTCACCCTAGCCGCTAATTGGGACATGGAACTGGCGCGTCTCAAAGTGCTGCTCGAAGATGGAGTTGAAGCCCTGGTTGCTCTTGATCCGGCTTATCCTCCGTGGCATCCCGTGACGGCCCCGCCTGGTGAGCAAGCCGGTCCCGTCCTCGACCGTCTGAGCGAAGAATTGAAGATTTTTTCGACCTTCTTTCGTACAGGCGGTGGTTCGAATAATTGGGTGGTCTCGGCCAGCCGCACCGCCACGGGCCGACCGATCTTGGCCAACGACCCCCACTTGGATGCGCGGCTGCCGCCGCACTGGTATCTGGTCCACGTGCAGATGCCCCAGGGGGCCTTGGCCGGTGCTACGTTTCTCGGCGGCCCGGCCGTCCAGGCCGGTCACAACGGTTTTGCTGCCTGGGGCGTCACCGCCGGACTCATCGACAATACCGACTTGTTCCGCGAACAGATCGGCCCCGACGGTCGCAGCGTGCGTCAGGGCGATCAATTTGTGCCCTGTGAGGTGCGTGAGGAGGTTATCCACGTCCGCGGCGGCGCCAGTGTCACCGAGCGCGTTCTGATCACGCCGCGCGGCCCGATCATCAGCCCGGCCCTGCGCCCGGATCGGCGAGGCGCTGGCCCAACTCTCAACGAGGCATTATCGCTGCGGGCTGTGTGGCTTGATCCGCGGCCCATTGACGGGCTTCTGCGGATACACCGCGTTCGCAGCTTCGCCGACTTTCGCAAGGCTGCCGAGCATTGGCCGGCTGCGTCGCAAAACATGGTCTATGCCGATCAGACCGGGACCATCGGCTGGCAAATGTTTGGCCTGGCGCCGAAGCGGCGCAAGGGCTGGGGACTGATTCCTGCCCCCGGTTGGGACATCGACGCTGGCTGGGAGCCGGACCTGGTGCCCGCCGAACAGTTGCCGTACGCCCAAGATCCGCCGCAAGGTTTCCTCGCCACCGCCAATAATCAGCCCGTTCCCGACGGCGTCGGTCCCTATCTCGGCTCCGACTGGCTGGACGGCTACCGCGCTGCCTCCATCGTCCGCGAATTGAGCGCCCGCACCGATTGGGACGTGCTGCAGACGATGGCCTTGCAGATGAATCAACACGCCGTTGCCTGGGACGATTTCCGCGAGGCGGTGCTCTCCGCTCCCGCTATAGAGCGCGACACGCAGCAAGCACTCGATCTGCTGCGCGAGTGGAACGGCCATGTGTCGATTGATTCGCCAGCGGCGACGGTGTATGAGTTGTTTCTCGCAGAGATGGCAGGCCGCGTCGCCCGGGCCAAAGCGCCACGCACGTTCGCCATTGTTCTCGGCGAAGCGCTGGGACCAATCGTGCCGTACAATTTTCTCTGCTATCGCCGGACGGGCCACTTAGCACGGCTGCTGCGCGAGCAACCGGAGGGCTGGTTCGTCCGCTCCTGGCCCGATGAAATAGCCGATGCCTTGGCGGCGGTGGTCCGCCGGCTGCGCACCGAGCACGGCCATGACCCGTCCAACTGGGCCTTTGGCCGTCTACGCACCCTCACTCTCCATCATCCAATCAGCCGCAAACGCTGGTTGGCGCCCTTCTTCAACCTAGGCCCTTTCCCCTTCGGAGGCGACGCCGACACCATCAATCAGGGGGCGGTGCTGCCGCTTGATCCCTTGGCTCCTACTGATAACATCGCTTCGCTGCGCATGGTGATCGATGTCGGCGCCTGGAGCAACAGTCGGTTTTCGCTGCCCGGCGGTCAGTCCGGCAATCCACTGTCGCCGCACTACGACGATCTGCTGCCGTTCTGGCTGCGCGGCGACGGAGTACCTATCGCCTGGACTGAGGAAGAAGTGCGCCAGGCAACCGTTCACACCCTGGAGTTGAGCCCTTTGTAATCTACTTTCCAACGGAGCAAGCTGAAGGAGAGATCCGATTAGTCCAACCAGGTGTGGGATAGCTTGCTCAATAGGAAAAAATGACCTAGACTTTGGGACGAAAAAAGGTTGCCATGCGGAGGAAAAATGAGTAAACCTATTTGCAATCTGTATAATAAGGATAAAAAATTTACAAGGAGAAAATTTCATCGCCGAGGAGTAGCGGCCGTCGAGTTTGCACTCTGTTTGCCACTGCTCATGCTGCTCTTGCTTGGATTGTGGGAAGTCGGCCGAATTGCTCAAGTTGTTAACGTCTTGAAGAACGGCGCTCGGGAAGCTGCGCGCGATGCCTCTTTAGGACAGGATAATTTCCAAACCGTTGCATCCAATCTGGCCGCCTATCTTCAAGGCGCGCTGCCAACAGCTTTTGGACAAGGGCACTCAACAACTTTACAGGTTCCTTCAATAACTTTACCTGCGAACACAACTGGCCTCACATGCTGGGACAACACAACCAATCAAGAATTGTTCACCATTACGTTTACAGACATTACGAATCCGAGCGTCGCGGACCCAACAGCCATGCAAAAACTTGACCACTACAAAGTCGGCATACAAGTGCCTTAGAGCCACTAACAAAATGAGACATTTATAAGGACCGGGAACATATGAGAGCGAGAGCAAGGTTGAAGAAGGCAAATTGCATTTCCTGGGTTTTCTCCGTCACGAAGCGCAGCTTGCGAAAGCCGTGCAGCCAGGAGATCGTCCGCTCCGCCACCCAGCGAAAGATACCCAAGCCGCTGCCGTGTTTCGTCCGCCGCTTGGCGAACTTCGCCTCCATCCTACGCTTGCGCAATTCCTCGCGATGCGGCTCCGAATCCTATGCCCGATCCGCGTACAACTTCTTGGGACGACGCTGTGGCTCACCGTCCGCATCCTGCGACCCGCAACTGTCCACCAGCGGCAACAGTTCCTGGACATCCGGGACGTTGGCGGGCGTGATGTCGCCCGCCAGGGGTACGCCATTGGCATCGACGAGGATATGCTGCTTGACGCCGGGGCGTCCGCGATCCGTCGGGTTTTTGCCGCTTCCTTCGACGCCCTCGAAGGCGCGGGCGAAGGTGCTATCGATGGCTGCTCGCGTCCAATTGATGAGGTGGGCATCGTCCAGGCGTTGGAGCAGGACTTGGTGCAGGCGTGGCCAGACACCGGCCTCATTCCAGTCGCGGAGGCGACGCCAGCAGGT
>JAJPIY010000085.1 GCA_021324515.1 Planctomycetota bacterium | reverse complement strand
TAGCGCTGCCCTTGCTCAAACCGCGGTGATATTTCTTCGTTTTGCTGCCAGCCGCAGGCGCACACGGCCGCGTGCGCCTGCGGCTGGCAGCAAAACGAAGAAATTACTTCTCTGCACGGCGAACGGACTTGATAACCACGTCCTCCACGGGCACATCACCCATTGGGCCGACTTGCTTGGTCTTCACTTTGCGGATCTTGTCTACCACATCCATGCCTTCGATGACTTTGCCGAAGACACAATAGGGGGAACGAGGATTGTCCAAAAACGGATTGTCCTTGACGTTGATGAAGAACTGCGCCGTAGCGCTGTTCAAGTCGTTGGTGCGGGCCATAGCGATGGTGCCGCGTTTGTTGGACAGGTCGTTGGGCGCTTCGTTTTTGATTGGCGCTTTGGTCTTTTTCTGTTTGAGACCCGGCTCGAAGCCGCCGCCCTGGATCATGAAGTCCTCAATGACGCGATGGAAAATCGTGCCATCGTAAAACTTGTCGTCCACGTAACTGAGGAAATTCTTGACCGTTTCCGGTGCGTGGCCGTCGTCCAGTTGGATCTTGATGGTGCCCATCGAGGTTTCCAGGACGACGACAGGATTTTTGGCTTGCACGACTTGGTTCTCCTCGTTTTTGCGCTCGCTGCTCACGTCGGCCTTGTTCTCGGCGCAGGAAGCCAGTGCGAGGGAGCCAAGCGCCGCCACAGTGAATAGCAAATGCTTCATGATCGATTTCTCCCCAAAAGGCAAAGGTCCATCTTGCTAAGATACGAAATCCACTCCGCCCTTGCAGGGCGTTTTGCCCGCGGGCATGATGGACAGGATTGCAGGAGTGTCCACCGATGTCCTCCCCAAAGCCGACGTGGTCGCTGGCCGACCTTCAAAAAATCATCGCCCATCATTGGGGCTACCGCACTCTACGTCCGTTGCAGGACCAGGCCATGCAGGCCGTGCTCGACGGCCGCGATTCGCTGGTGGTGCTGCCAACGGGCGGTGGCAAATCGCTGTGCTATCAGGCACCCGCCGTGCTTCGCGGCGGAACTACGGTCGTGATCTCGCCGCTCATTGCCCTGATGAAAGATCAGGTCGACAGCTTGCGCGCCTGCGGCATTGCCGCCGCCTCCATTGATAGCTCGCTGTCCGCAACCGAGCGCTTCGCCTACGAGATGGACGTGCGCCAAGGCGAGGTGCGTTTGCTGTTTTTGTCGCCGGAGCGGTTGGTGCAGACGGCTTTCTACCGCGTCTTGCAGCAGATCGAGGTACACACCTTCGCCATTGATGAGGCCCATTGCATCAGCCATTGGGGCCATGATTTTCGCCCCGAATATCGGCAACTCCGCCGCCTGCGGGAGTTCTTCCCCCAAGCCGCCGTCCACGCCTACACCGCCACCGCCACCGAGGCGGTTCGCCGGGACATCATCGCCCAATTAGCTCTGCAAAATCCCGTCGTGTTGGTCGGCAATTTCGATCGGCCCAATCTCCTTTATCGCGTCCTGCCGCGCCACGATGTCCTCAAACAAACGTTGGAAGTGCTTGAGCGCCACCAAGGCGAGGCCGGCATCATTTACTGCCTGCGCCGTCGCGATGTAGACGAATTGGCCGCCGCCCTGCGCAAGAAGCACATCAAGGCGCTGCCCTATCACGCCGGCATGAGCAGCGAAGAGCGCCAGGCCGTCCAGGACGCATTTGCTTCCGAACAAGTGGATGTCATCGTGGCGACGGTGGCGTTCGGCATGGGCATCGATCGCTCCAACGTGCGTTTCGTGCTGCACACGGCCATGCCCAAATCGCTGGAGCATTATCAACAGGAGACTGGGCGGGCCGGGCGCGACGGCTTGGAAGCCGAGTGCGTGCTGTTGTATTCCGGGGCGGATATTATCACTTTCAAATCGATGCTCACCAAGTCGGCCCAGGAGGCGGGCACGGAAGCCCATCTGCCCAACGTCTTCCAACACCTCGACGATATGGATCGCTATTGCCGCGGGGCCGTGTGCCGCCATCGCGCCCTGGTGCGTTATTTCGGCCAAGATTATGCCCCCGACAATTGCAATGCCTGCGATTTGTGTCTGGGCGATACCGAGGCCGTGCCCGACGCCCTGATCGTAGCCCAGAAGATCCTCTCCTGTGTGGCGCGCGTCAAACAGAGTTTCGGCATCGGCCATGTGATCGCCGTCCTACGCGGCGAGAACACCGAGAACGTCCGCAAGCGCGGCCACGACAAGCTGACGACGTTCGGCTTGCTCAAAGGTCACAGCAGGGCCGATGTCCGCGACTGGGTGTATCAACTAATCGCTCAGGAGGTGTTGCAACAAGTCGGCGACGACTATCCGGTGCTGCGCCTCAACGACGCCTCATGGGAAGTGATGCGCGGCCAACGGCAAGTGCGTCTGGTGCAACTGGTCCGCCGCAAAAAAGGTCAACGGCCAGAGAAAACCAAAATGGAGACCATCTCTTGGGAGGGCGTCGATCGCGAATTGTTTGAGGCGCTGCGGCGTCTGCGCCGCGACCTGGCGCGGGAGCGGCAAGTATCCGCGTTTATCATCTTCGAGGACCGCGTGCTGCGCGAATTGGCCCGCGTGCGCCCGTCAACCCTGGAGCGTATGCGGTTGGTTCCCGGCGTCGGCGACAAGCGTTTGCGCGATTTCGGCGCACGGTTCCTGGAGCTTATCGTCGATCACTGCCGCGCCCGCGGGCTGCCGTTCGATGTCCCACCGGTCTGCTAGAAGTCCCCCTCCGGTGCGACGCTCCCGGCAAACGGCACAGACAGTTCGGAAAAACGAACAACGGGGGAGCAGAGCCCCCCCGTTGCCGTCCCCCACCCTTGTCGTTCGCATCAAGGATTCATGGCATGTTCCATCGTCGTCGCTGGCGGCACAGCCGACTGACGGATGGTCGCGTCGTAGTCCATCTCCCGCGTCAGGGCTTGGATGACATCCGGAACATTGGACTCGTTAACTTGGTCGGCGGTGACGGCCGGCGGCGGCGGCGGCGGCGGCGGTGCGGTCGTCATCTGCACCGGCGGCGCCTGCTGCGCTTCCTTCGTCACGTGCGCTCCGGAGCTGAGGCATCCTGGCCCGACCAGCGTCAGCATCAGCAGCAAACAGCCCTTTCGTATCATGGTCAACGTCCCCCCATGCCGCCGCGACCGAACGGTTGCGGCTCAGATTGGATTCGGTCGGCGGTGGCGGTCACCGCTCCCGGACGATTGCGGCTTGGATTTGGTTGCTCCTCGGCCAAGATGGCCAATGGCGTCTGCGTGGGCAAGGGCAAGTTCGCCGTCTGCTGACGATAGATGGCATTGGCACGCTCTTCCAATTCATTGGCCTGCATCATGAGCGCTTCATTGCCGGTCTGGTTGGCGATCATCCGCAAGCGATCACAGACTTCCATGCGGCGGATGAGCGCGTTCATGCGCCGTTGCTGTTCCGCGATGGCTGACTCGACCGAGCCGGAAGCGGCGGCAGCGGCTGGCCGCGGTTGGACCTCGTCGACATTCTGGGTATTCTTGCCATTCGGGGTGGTCTTGGTATTCTTGGCTTGCTTTCTCGGCTTTTCGTGAAACAGGCCGGACAACAAACCTTCCGCTTGCGGCTTGTTGTCCTCGAGGTACTCCCCTCCTCTTGCCGCTGCAACGGCCGCCCCCAGCCCTAGGAGCAAGGCCGCCGCTACTCCCCCCAATCTCCGTCTGCGCATGGCACCCTCCCGGCACGTTCCGGTGAACTGGACCGACCCCCAGCGGCCCAGCCGCGTCTCTTCCGACTGTGAGCAATGAGAGAGCGGGCCTATGCCAAAAAAATCCCGGCGTGTAAAGAGCAATTTTTCCGAGGGTCCACCCCTGGATCTGGGCGAGCAGGGTTGCGTATATCGGGGCGAGCGGGGGGTGTGAACCCCCCGGTAGCACAACCGGGGGGTTCACACCCCCCGCTCGCCCTGTTAACGTAACCCCGCTCGCCAAGATGTCCGATCTCCCCGTGCCCAGTATAAAGCGCTCGCGAGGCAGTCTGTTGCAGAGTGGGCAGTATATTACCAATTCTCGGACGTGCCCAATTTTGGGGAGGCATTACAGTTTGGCCGGGACACCGCCACGAACCCGAAACGCTTAACGATGCAGCCAGGCTCGCATGACGGCCAGCATCTGTTCGGGGTCTACCGGCTTGGATAAGTAATCCCAAGCGCCCGCCTCGATGCATTTCTCGCGGTCGCCTTTCATGGCCTTGGCGGTCACCGCGATGATCGGCAGCGATTTCAAGCGCGGGACCTTGCGAATCTCGCGCATAGTGTCGATGCCGTCCAATTCCGGCATCATGATGTCCATGAGCACAATGTCGATGTCCGATTGCTGCTGCAAAATCTTGATGGCGTCGCGGCCGTTGTCGGCCGAAACGATGGACATGTCGTGCTCTTCCAGCACCGTAGACAGAGCGAAGATATTGCGCATGTCGTCGTCGACAATTAGCACTTTTTTGCCGGCCAACACTTTGTCGGAACGGTGTAGGCTGGCCAGTAGGCGTCGCTGTGTCTCCGGCAGCTTACTCACGTCTTGGTGCAGGAAGAAAGCGACCTGATCGAGCAGGCGCTCCGGCGAACAGACGCGGCGGACAGGCAAAACATCGCCGTCCGCCATCCGCCAGCTGCTTTTCGATTCATCGCTTCCTGCCATTCGCGGCCCTGTTTGCGCCGCCGACTCGGCATAGACAATGACGGGCAGCGGCTGGCGGATGGTGGGCAGCGGATTGCCGACCGCGGCCTCGGCATCAACGATCAAACAATCGATCGGCTGTTCCTGGATCAGCTGTGAAACGTCGCTGCTGTCGCTGGTCGTCAACACTTCGATGTCGCCTCCGACCAACAACTCCGTGATGCGCTGGCGGCGGTCCAGTTTCGGCTCGACAACGAGCAAACGGCGTTTTTGACGATTCAGAAACTTCATCAAATCATCGAGCAGTTCATCCAACGTCTCCTTGTTCGGGATCGGTTTGGCGAGGAAGGCGCGGGCACCGGATTGCAAAGCGCGTTCGCGCGCTTCTTCGGTGGAGATGATGCACACAGGGATGTGCCGTGTGGTTACGTCATTCTTGAGACGTTCCAGGACGCGCCAGCCATCGATGTCGGGCAGAAGGATGTCCAGCGTCAGGGCGTGCGGCCCGTACTCGCGCGCCAAGGTCAGGGCAGCGGCGCCCAGCGAAGTGACCAGTCCCTTGAAACCTTTCTCGCGGGCTGAATCCAGGAGCAGGCGTGCGAAACCCAGGTCATTCTCGACAATCAAGAGCACACGATCACCCGGTCCAATGTGGTCGCGGTCGTCGCCGACTTCGTTAATGAGCAAGCGCGGCAGCGTCTCCTGACTTTCGGTCGGGATAGGCATGTAGGTCTCTGGAGCGGGGAGCGTCCGCTCGCCGAGATTCGGAACCTCGGGGACTGGGTGCTCTTCACTCGGTGCGCCGGCGCCGTTGCTCGTGGTGGGTGTCAGCACTTCCGCCAAAGCAGGGATGGGCTTGCGGGCCGAGCGCGGCGTGTACACCTGCGGTAAATACAGTGTGAAGGTGCTGCCGTGGCCGGGCTGGCTGCTCAGACGAATCTCGCCGCCCAACAGCCGCGACAGCTCGCGGCTGATGGCCAAGCCTAGGCCGGTGCCGCCATATTTACGGCTGGTCGAGCCGTCGGCCTGCTGGAACGCCTCAAAGATGATCTGTTGCTTGTCCGGCGGAATGCCGATGCCGGTGTCGCTTACGGAGAAGGCCAACACCTTTTGCGCCTTATTTAGCTCTTCATTGTCTGCACTCCAGCCGCCCGTCGCTATGTCCATGTTCAGCGCTACGTGGCCACGATGCGTAAACTTGAAAGCGTTGGACAGCAAGTTCTTGATGACCTGCTGCAAGCGCTTGGCATCCGTGAAGATGGAGCGCGGCAAGTTTGGGCCCATACGGATGATGAACTCGACGTTTTTGGACTCGGCCACGTGCTGGAACGTCCGCTCGACGTAGCTGCGCAGGTCATCTAACCGCAATTCGCTGACATCGACGACTACCGTACCGGATTCGATCTTCGACAGATCGAGAATGTCGTTAATGAGCCAGAGCAGGTCGTTGCCGGACGAGTGAATGGTCTTGGCGAACTCGCGCTGGCGGGGCGTCAAGTTGCCTTCCGGATTTTTGCACAGCTGATCGGAGAGAATGAGCAGGCTGTTGAGCGGCGTGCGCAGTTCATGCGACATATTGGCAAGGAATTCCGACTTGTACTTGGAGGTCAGGGCCAGCTGCTTGGCCTTCTCTTCCAGGGCCCGGCGCGCCTGCTCAACCTCCTGGTTTTTGCGTTCGACTTCCTGGTTTTGATGGGCCAACAAACGGGCGTTTTCTTGCAGTTCCCGGTTGGTTTTCTCCAGTTCTTCACCGCGGGCGGCAAGCTCTTGGGCCAACGATTGCGATTGCTTGAGCAGGTCCTCCGTCCGCATGTTGGCCTCGATGGTATTGAGCACGATGCCGATCGATTCGGTTAATTCGTCGAGGAAGGCCTGGTGCGTCGGATTAAACTGCTCGAAGGAAGCCAGTTCCAAGACGCCCTTGAGCTGTTTCTCGAAAAGCACCGGCAGGACGATGATGCTCCGCGGCGTTGCTTCGCCCAATCCAGACGAGATACGAAGATAATCAGGCGGGGCGTTGGTGATGTGGATCTTCTTGTTTTCCAAGGCACATTGGCCGATCAATCCTTCGCCCAAGGCGATTTCGCTGGGGACCGCGCCGCGATCGGCGTAGCTGGCCAGCAGCTTGAGGCGTTTCGGCTCGGCTTCTTGTTGGCTGGGCGATAGAACGTAAAAGACGGCCTGCTGGGCGCCGACGACGGGTACCAACTCGGAAAGGATGAGCCGGCCGACGGTGTTGAGATCACGCTGTCCCTGGAGCATACGGCTGAAGCGGGCCAGGTTGGTTTTAAGCCAATCTTGCTCACTGTTTTTCAGCGTCGTGTCCTTGAGGTTGCGGATCATTTCATTGATGTTGTCCTTAAGGGCGGCGACTTCGCCTTGGGCTTCGACGGTGATAGAGCGCGTCAGGTCTCCCTTGGTGACGGCAGTAGCAACCTCGGCAATAGCACGAATCTGGGTAGTCAGGTTGGCAGCCAATTGGTTGACGTTCTCTGTCAACGCCTTCCACGTCCCCGCGGCGCCGGGCACCTTGGCCTGCCCGCCGAGTTTGCCTTCGACGCCGACTTCTCTTGCGGTTGTCGTCACTTGGTCGGCAAAAGTGGCCAGGGTGTCGATCATACTGTTGATCGTGTCGGCCAAAGCGGCGATCTCTCCCTTGGCTTCGACGGTCAATTTCCGCTTGAGGTCGCCGTTGGCCACGGCCGTCACCACTTTAGCGATGCCACGTACTTGGCTGGTGAGGTTGCCGGCCATGAAGTTGACGCTATCGGTCAGGTCTTTCCAGGTGCCCGATACGCCTTCGACACGAGCTTGCCCGCCAAGTCGGCCCTCGCTGCCGACTTCCCGGGCCACCCGCGTTACCTCCGAGGCGAACGACCGCAGGCGATCAACCATGGTGTTGATGGTGTTTTTCAGTTCCAGGATTTCGCCTTTGACATCGACGGTGATCTTCTTGGACAGGTCGCCGGTGGCCACGGCCGTGGTGACAGCCGCGATGTTGCGCACCTGACTGGTCAAGTTGCTGGCCATGAAGTTGACGCTATTGGTCAAATCTTTCCACGTGCCTGACACGCCTTCGACGTCGGCCTGTCCGCCGAGTTTGCCTTCGGTGCCGACTTCGCGGGCCACCCGCGTCACCTCGGCGGCGAATGAACGCAAGCGATCGACCATCGTGTTGATGGTGTCTTTCAGCTCCAAAATTTCACCGCGGACATCGACGGTGATCTTCTTGGACAAGTCGCCGTTGGCCACAGCGGTGGTCACGGCGGCGATGTTACGCACCTGGGCCGTCAGGTTGCTGGCCATGAAGTTGACGCTATCGGTGAGGTCTTTCCAGGTGCCCGATACGCCTTCGACACGCGCCTGTCCGCCGAGTTTGCCTTCGGTGCCGACTTCCCGGGCCACACGAGTGACTTCCGAGGCGAACGACCGCAACTGATCGACCATAGTGTTGATGGTGTTTTTCAGTTCCAGGATTTCGCCTTTGACATCGACGGTGATCTTCTTGGACAGGTCGCCGTTGGCCACCGCCGTGGTCACTTCCGCGATGTTGCGTACTTGGGCGGTCAGGTTGCCGGCCATGAAGTTGACGCTATCGGTGAGGTCTTTCCAAGTTCCGGCCACGCCTTTGACATCGGCTTGTCCGCCGAGTTTG
>JAJPIY010000178.1 GCA_021324515.1 Planctomycetota bacterium | reverse complement strand
GGACTGTCGAGCAAGCGTTCGATGGCCTGCTCGCGTTTGTCCGAGGTGGGATCGTCGAGAAAGCGCCGTGCCTCAGACGCCGAAGGAATACGGCCAATAACATCGAGCGACAGACGGCGCAGGAAGGTGCCGTCATCGGCGAGCGGCGCGGGCGTCACCTTATTGGCCGCCCAGCGCGCCGCAATGAGTTGATCGATCTTGGCGGCCAAAGCACGCGCGTCGGCGCGTGTTCCTGACTCCGCCCAGACCGGCCCTGCCAGCCCAGCGGCCGCCAGCGCCGCAATCCACAATCGAAGATGGGCCATGTCGTTTACCTCCACGCGGGAAATACAGATCCGTCACGCCCTCTTGCTCCGTTGTTTTTGTTGCTTGCCCTTGTATTCTGGCTCCTTGCCAATGGTGCGTCCGATTGTGCTCAAATCGGCGGCGACTAGGGGCGTCAGTGTTGTCCCCAGTCCGATTCGCCCCGCCATCCACCATCGGAATGGAAACATGATGAAGGCCCTCCGAGAAAGAGCAAGCTCTCCAAACGCTACCGTTGGTTCGATTATTGTCCTCGGATAATCCGCTGGACCGCTTCGCTGCGCTCATCGACGAATACGATCAGATCGCCGCCCCGGCGTCCGATGTAATCCCGCGGGCCATAATGGATGCGCCAGAGGCGGCCTGTGGGCGATGTTTCTTCTGTGATAGACACCAAGGAATTCGCCGGCTCCGTGCCATGTGCGAGGGCGGCTTCGTTGGCCAAGGCCAAAGCGCGGGCAACCGACATGACCAGATGATCTTGCTGCATTTCTTCGAGAGTGATTGCCGGCATGGAGTCCTCCGCCGATAGAATAGGCGTCTGGGTCAGGTAATCTTTAACGCTGCTTTTGTCTGGACAATCCTTTCCACCTGTCCATTCTTGCGGATGCGATAAATCCATTCAAGGGTGATAACATATTCGCCCTCGTAATCGGGATGATCCAGGTCCGGATCATCACGCACGGCGCGAATGTCAGTCAGGCTCGGTTCTTGCTGGAACTCCACTCCCAGGTTGGGATGCGTGTGGAAGGTAGCCACGATCAACCGACCGCTCCGAATGCCGCCCGGATGCGGTGGGACCACAATTTGGTTTTGCATTCCGCTCGGCCAGCGCTCGACCGTGAGCAATCCATCGGCGTCGCGTAAGACGAACCCACCCTCCTCATGAGCGGCGGCTGTTCCTGCTTGTGACTCTTGCCAAGCGTGGAGGAACTGTCCACGAACTCTCTCGTCATCAAGAACGCCCACAAACATCCCTCCACTATGTACAGCTGCACGGTAAACACAAAGAGGATAAAGTCCCTCCAGTAAACGTTAATTTTGCTCTCCCCAAGTGGAGCTTGAGCTAGGCAAAGTTACTTTTGCCCTTCTTTCTTCGCCGTCGGGGCGTGCGGCGAGGCGGCCGGCCAGCGCTTGATCGTCTTATCGGTGCTGCCGGTGAACAGCGCCTGGCTGTCCGGAGCAAAACATAAACAAGTGACGGCGTCATCATGACCGCGCAGCAGCGTCCGTTGGGTGGCGGCGGCCGGATCGAGGATGCGCGCGGTCTGGTCCTGACCGCAACAGGCGAGCATGCTGCCGCGCGGCGAGAACGCCACCGCCAGTACGCTGTCGATGAGTTGGAAGGAACCCACTTGCCGGTTCGCCGTTATGTCCCACAGACGCGCTGTCTTGTCCTCACTGCCCGACGCCAGGATGCGGCCGTCCGGCGCGAACGCCAACGAGCGTACGGCGTCCTCGTGGCCTTTGAGCGTCTGCCGCGCTTCCTTGGTTTTCATCGGGTCGCTCACGTCCCATAGCCGGAGGACGCGGTCGGCGCCGGCCGTCGCCAGCATTTTGCCGTCCGGACGGAAAGCCACGGCGCGCACGCCGCCGCGATGGCCCTTGAGCACGGCCAACAATTGGCGACTCGCCACGTCCCACAGACATACCGTCTTGTCATAGCTGCCCGAAGCCAGCAGCTTGCCGTCCGGACTGAAAGCGACGCTGAAGACCCAGTTCTTATGTCCTGTGAGGGCGGCCAACGCCTTGCCCGTTGTCACATCCCACAGTTTGACGGTGTGATCGAAGCTGGCCGAGGCCAACACCTTGCCGTCCGGCGAAAAAGTCACCTGAGGCACCATATCGTCGTGCCCTTCCAGCAGGCGGATCGGCTGTCCGTTGGCGGCATCGAGGAGCTTGATGATCTTCTCTTCGCCGCTGACTGCCAAAATCTTGCCGTCCGGCGAGCAAGCGATGGACCAGAGGGGAAAGAGGTTTTCCGACCGATGCAGGCGTGCTTGCAGGGTAGTCCGCTCTTTGCCGGTGGCTACGTCCCAGACCTTAATGGTCTTATCAAAGCTGCCCGAAACCAACGTCTTGCCGTCCGGACTGAACGCTGCGGCGTAAAGATTGTCGGTATGTCCTTCGAAGACCACGAGGTTTTCGCCACTGGCCACGTCCCACAACCGCAGCGTGCGATCGTTGCTGGCGGTGGCCAGGGTTTTGCCATCGGGCGCAAACGTGGCGACGTTGACCTGCCCGTCATGGCCCGTCAACGTCCGTAACTCTTCACCACGGGCGGCATCCCACAGTTTGACGGTGTTGTCGTGGCTGGCCGTGGCCAGGAGCTTGCCATCCGGCGAAATAGCGACGCCTTCGACCCAGTTGGTGTGTCCCTGGAGCGTTCGCAATTCCTGGCCAGTCTTCACGTCCCACAGCTTGGCCGTATGGTCCCTGCTGCCAGAGAGAAAAAATTTGCCATCGGGTGAGACAGCCACGCACAGCACCCAATCGCGATGCCCTTTTAGGGTCCGCAATTCCATGCCGCTGGCCGCGTCCCACAGCCG
>JAJPIY010000361.1 GCA_021324515.1 Planctomycetota bacterium | reverse complement strand
TCCGCGTCCCCTCGGAGCGCTTCAGCCAGCTGCGGATGTCCCTCTGCTTCGACGACGATCAAGTTGACGCCGTTGCGGTCGAGGATCTCGCGCCAACCCGGCTCGGCCAGCAGGACGGTTAAACAGTCTTGCCAATGTTGCGGCGGAAACAGGTGCAAGTGCGTGTAAATCAAGACGGGGTAGTCCGGCGGCAAGGCCCACAAGAGATAGTCGCCCTGCGTTTCACTGGCGAAGATGCGGCCGTGGAAGCGGCCCTGGGGATAGCTGCGTTTCAGGGCGTCGGCCAGTTCGGGATAGTAGGGTGGGGCGTCCGGTCCCGCCGTCAGTTGAGCGGCCAGCCGCCAGGGTGTTCCGGGGGACAGGGAATAATCCAGGGCACGCGGTTGGCCTCCGCGCAGCCATTTCACGGCGGGCGTCAGTACGAAGGCGAGGATGAGCAAGCCGGCGGCCAAGAGGGTTTTCGCTCCGTTGGCCTCCGAGCGATAGTGCAGCCACGGCCAGCGGATGCGTCGGTCCACCTCGGCCCACTCCGGCAAGACGATCCAGGGCACCAGGACAATCCACCAACTCAGCAGCCGCCGTTGAAACAGCGGAAAAATGCCGAAACTGGCGCACAATACCAACGAGGTCGGCGACAGCAGACGGGGGCTGAAGATCTGCGTGGCGATCACGGCGAGGCAGAGCAGGCCGTATCCCCACTGCGGGCCGAACTCCCATTGAAACTCCAAAGGTTGCCATTCGGCCATGGCCGCGATGTTCGGGTCTTGGGCGAAGCGCACGGTGTAAAAGAACAGCTTGGGTCCATGAGGATTCAACAAAGCGATGGCCGCGATCGCTGCGAGACCCACCAGGAACAGACGGCGCACTTGGGCGTCCTTGACGATCGCAGCCAACCGCCCTGGGAAAGGGGCGTCGCCTCGGTCGGCGGCGCGCCCCACTTCGATAGCCCTTCCCAAGAGGAACATACCAAGCAAAATCAGGCCGACCACATACGAGCCGTGCAGATTGGCCCAGAGTACGAAGCCGATGGGGACGAGCACCAGCGCCCGCCGCGACAGCACCGGCCGGCTGAGCGCCAGCAGCAAAGCCGCGAACAACACTTCGCCGAAGGCTTGCGGCCTCTGCATATTGCCATAGAACAACCCCACGACCAACACTAACAGAAGGCCCAAGCAGGCCAAAGGCATCGAATTGCTGGCACGCCGATACGCTAACAGTAAAAGCAACCAACGCAGAAAACCCAGCAGTGTGAACAACAAGGCGAGCAGTTCCGCGCCGCCGGCCAAGCGGTGCAATGCGTCGCCGCCGGCCAACCACTCTCCCGCCGTGAACGCCAGGTACATGCCCACTTGACTGAGCCACTGAAAATGAATGTATGGTTGCCGATCCGTAAAAGGGGAGAAAGGTTCCTGCGCGGGCAGCTGGCGATGTTGCACGATCCATTGCCCGAATTTGAGATGGCCCCAAATGTCGCTGTACCAAAGCGAGCGATGGCTCAACAAAAAGAACGCCGCTGCCAGCAAGGCCGCCGCTATCACATGGCTGCTTTGCAAGAAATACGGCCCCAAAGACGACAGGCCGTCTGGGACGAGGGCATCTTCGCCCGCGGGGGCGCCCTCACTGGGAGACGTTCGGAATGGCGGTGGAGGATCGGAGGAATTCATGGCAGTACATTGCCGAAACAAAAATATTAGTGTAAAGCAAATGCGGTACACCGCAAGGGCTAAATGAAGCCCACGGCTGTCCGAGTTGTGGACGCCGCGTAGCGGAGGGAACAGCAGCTGGGGTCGCTTACTCCGCTATGCGGCGTCCACAACTCGGACAGCTGCCTGACGGGAGGACCGTTCGTGGAAAATCGCCTACCTTTGCGCATCAGTCTCGGACTCCTTCTCGCTGTGCTGATCGCTTATTTCCCTGTGCTGCATGCCGACTTTGTCAATTATGACGATTCGCAATATGTCTATTTTAACGATCACGTCAAAACCGGCCTGACGCGTGAGAACCTCCTGTGGGCCTGGACCAGCTTTGAGGCGGCCAATTGGCACCCGCTGACCTGGATGTCGCACCAGCTTGATTGCCAGCTGTTCGGCCTGCAACCGCATGCGCATCACTTCGTCAATTTGGCTTGGCATCTCGCCAATACGGTTGCTCTGTTCCTGGTGCTGCGACGAATGACCGGCGAGGACTGGCGGCCGGCCTTGGTGGCGGCGCTATTCGGCCTGCATCCGTTGCACGTCGAATCGGTGGCCTGGGTGTCCGAACGCAAGGACGTGACCAGCACGTTCTTCGCCCTGCTTACCTTGGGCTTGTATACGCTTTATGCAGCGCGGCCGTCGCTGGGGCGCTATTTGGCTGTGGGAGCTTCTTTTGCCCTCGGTTTACTGTGCAAGCCGATGCTGGTGACCTGGCCGTTTGTGTTACTGTTGATGGATTATTGGCCGTTGCAGCGCATCCCAACTGGACGACCGACTCGTTTCGTCGCTGCCGGTTGGGGCCGGTTGATGTGGGAAAAATTGCCGCTCTTGGCCTTGTCGGTCGCTTCGAGCTTCGTGACCATGCGGGCGCAAGTCGGGGCCATGAAAGCGAGTGAGCACCTGTCTCTGGGGTTTCGTCTGGCTAATGCCGTGGTGTCCTATGCAAGCTATCTGCGCAAGATGGTCTGGCCGATGGACCTGGCCGCTTTCTATCGCCATCAAGGCACGCGCTTGCCCCTGACTCCGGTGATTGTGTCCGCCGCGGTCTTGGGCGTTCAGTCGCTGGGGGTGCTTCTGGGGCATCGCCGGCGTCCGGCCTTGCTGGTAGGCTGGTTGTGGTATCTGGGCACACTGGTGCCCGTGATCGGCCTGGTGCAAGTCGGCGTCCAGAGCATGGCGGATCGCTATACTTATATTCCACTCATCGGTATTTTCCTGGCCTTGGCCTGGAGCATTCCTGCCCTGCCGAAAAGGCGCCTTGTTGTTAGTTTGGCGGGGAGTGGGATACTGATGGTTTGCGGCGTGCTGACGTTTCGCCAAGCGCAATACTGGCGCAGTTCCGAGGAGCTGTGGGCGCGGGCGGTACAAGTGGCGGAGAACCCCGTCTCGTATTGTTTCTATGCCCGTGCCTTGTACGGCAAGGCCCTGGAGTTGTATACCGAGGCCGACGAGCTTCAGCGTAAAGGGCGCAAGGCCGAGGCCGAACGGCTCGCGGCCCAGGCCAAAGACCGCATGGCCGCAGCGGAACAACAATGCCGCCGCGCCCTGGACATGGAGCCTTCTTTCTCACTAGCCAGCGCGCAGTTAGAAGAGTATCTCGTCTTTCGCAACGATCTCGAAGGCGCTCTGCCTGTGCTCTCCCAAGCCGTTGCTCTCGATCCGCAGTCTGCCGGCTTGCACAATCGTCTGGGCCGCCTCCTCGCCTACCTGGGGCAAATCGAAGAAGCTTGCCGAGAATTCCGCGAAGCCTGTCGCTTGGATTCAGGGTCCGGCGCTCGGCATTTCGATCTGGGGACGGCCCTGGCCTTATTGGGGGATTGCCAAGAGGCGCAGCACGAATGGGAGCAGGGGCGTCGCCAGGAACCGGGTTTCCCCGAAGATATGCGTAAGTTTGTGGAAAGTTTCCTTGAGGACTCGTATCGGCGCCGCCATTGCCCCGCTGCCGCCGTCTTTCACGCGCAAGAGCTCTGTTGGTCCAGTTCGCCGCCGCAAGCCGACTTTTATCAGCTTCTGGCTCAGGCGTATGCCGATGCCGGCCAGCCCCTTGCCGCCTACCTCGCTGCCCAGCGGGCGCTGGCCCTCGCCGAGGCAAACGGCCAAGTGGACTTGCTCCCAATCCTCCGCCAACGGCTCCATTCCTACGAACCGCCGGCCCTCCAATACGGGGCGCGAGCCGCCGTCGTCGCCCTGACAGCGCCCGCTCTGCCCTGCCATCCTGGAGCTATCGAGGCGGTTGTTATTTACAAGACCCTTCTCGCTACCCCGAAGCGCTAGCGACACTTAGCGAATGTAAATGGCCCCCCCTTAACAATGTATCTACCTATTAACATTTCTGGCATTGATAGGTCCGCGCCTCGAAAATTTTATGCGACACAAATGCTTGTTTTAAAATGACTTATGGATTGTGACGAGGGCAAGCCGATTGCGCCGGAGGTTGTGGCACGGCATGTGCGTTTACCCTTAGACATCGCAAGGGATATTTGCGATAGATGGAGAATTGCACTCGTTTTATGGCTACAAGCAATCTCCGTCTACGGAACTTCGTTGACGCCTGAGTGCAAGGAAACTGGAGGTTTGTGCGGTGCAACCTCAACGTTTGGCCGTCACTTTAGTTAGGGGACAAATTAAATGCGGAACATGATGAAGAAACTGTGGCAAGACGACGCTGGTATCGTGGCCCTCGAGTACCTGCTGGTGGCCACGATTATCGGCCTGGGTCTGGTCGTCGGCTTGTCCAACGTCGAGATCGCCCTGGACACCGAACTGACGGAGCTGGCCAACGCCATCACGGCACTGGACCAGAGCTACAGCTTCGTGGGGGTGACCGGAGGCAATGGCCACAACACGACCTCGTATCGGTCCGGCAGCTGTGCAATCGACTCTTCCTATGGGTCGCAGACCGTGGGTTCCTCGGCGGCCAGCTGTGTCACCATCAGCGTCGGCGTCCCGTAAGACCCGGCACGAATCACCCTCCCCCTGGTGGGGTAGAAAAAAGTCCAACGGCCCGTGCTATATGTTAACGATCGTTAACGTATAGCACGGCTTTCTTCGAATGATGTTTCCAGTCGTTAACACGCCCTGGAGAGACCGGCCCCCCAAACGGAGAAAGTTTTGTGACGCAACTTATTCTTTTATGAAGAGTTGTGGAACAGCGGTCGGCTGCATCGCTTGCGCACGAGCTTGCGGCACGGTATGTGCTCCTGCTTTCGAGTGTCGCAAACGTGGTTTGCGAGGGGAGGAGGATTGTACGCATGTTCGTTAAGGCCCAAGGCAACCTCCTTCAACGACCTTGATTGTTGCCATTGGACAGTGGGGCTTGAGGCATGTACGGTACAGCCTCAATAAGGGGCCGTTACTCTTATTAGGGGGTTAATGGATGCAAAAAATGTTGTGGAAACTGTGGCAAGACGACACAGGCATCGTGGCGCTGGAGTACCTGCTGGTGGCCACGATCATCGGTTTGGGCCTCGTCGTCGGCTTGTCCAACGTCGAGATCGCCCTGGACACCGAGCTGACGGAGCTGGCCAACGCCATCACGGCACTGGACCAGAGCTACAGCTTCGTGGGGGTGACCGGAGGTAACGGATCGGTCATTACCTCGTACCGATCCGGCAGCTGCGCAGTCGACTCTTCGTTTGGCTCACAGACGGTCGGTTCCTCTGCGGCCAGCTGCGTCACCATCAGCGTCGGTGTCCCCTAAAACGTTGCCAGTTTCTGGCGCCGGGCCTTGGACTCAAACCCCAGGCCCGGCCCGTTAAGACCAATGATGTTCGCTTCTCCTCTCCTGGTATAGCGTATAATTTACTGTGTCTCGCAGAGGAACAAGGGCCTGGTTGGCTCAGCTTCGCAGGAGCGCCCGATCAGGGCACTACTTCTGCGAAGCCAAAAAACCAAGAGGTGAGTCGTGATGGAGCGGCCCCCGTTTTTCCCGGATCCGTATTTCGGCTGGGCCTTCTACGCCGTCCTCGTCGCCTTGACAGCGCTGGGAGGATACCTCGACCTGCGCCGGGCGGTCCTGCCGAAGAAACTCACGCTCAGCCTGTTGGCGGTGGGGGTCGTCTTCAACATCGTTCGCGGTGCCTGGCTCGGTTCTCTGGGGGGTAAGCTGAGTTGGCTGCCGACCGGCAACGTCTGGTTGGGCGCGGCCGATGGTTTTCTGTTCAGCCTGGTTGGTTTTGTGTTGACGGCGCTCTTATTTGTTCTTTTCTGGATGGCGAAACTCTGTGGCGGCGGCGACGTGAAGTTGTTCGCGGCGTTAGGTGCTTGGGTCGGGTTTTGGCACGTCCTTTTCATCATGCTCGTTTCCAACTTTGTCCGGGCTCTTTTGCTAATCGGTCGCTTAGGCAGGAACAGGTTGCGAGCGCATCAAGGCAAGCAGCAAATGACCTATGCTTTGTCGGTAGCGATCTCGGCGGCGGTCGTGCTCTTGTGGACCTACCGTTTTGACCTGAACCTGGCTGTTCGCAGCAAGGCCGCTCCCATTCCGGCACGCGCGGAGGCGCTCCATGAATAAGCAAACGTGGCGAACCGGCAGCATCGCTCTCGAAGTGTTGTTGTTGACGCCAGTGGTGCTCGGTTTGATCTTTGCGGTGGTAGAGATCAGCATGATGACAGCGGCTAACGAGCACTTGGCCGCCGCCAGCCGGGAAGGCTGCCGCGTCGCCGCCCTGGGCGGCGGACCAGAGGAAATCGTCCGCGCGGTGCAGGACCATCTCGGTCAAGGCAATCTCAGCACGGCGCAGATCTTCGCCGTCCTCACGCAACAAGTGGACGGCACGCCGATCCTTAGCGCCCTGACCGACAGCAACGGTCAACCGATTAACGATCCGTTGCAGAGCCATGGGAATGGGCTGGTGCAGCCCGTTCCCAGTGGTGAGCCTGTCTTGGTGCGCGTGCAAACGCCGGCAGGCAACGTGGTGCCGGATTTGTTGGGCTTGCTCGGCGTCAGCGTCCAAAACAACCCCCTGGTTGGGCAGACTATCATGCGGAAAGAGTGAACCGATTTCTTCGGCGAGCTTGCAGCGGCGGCAAAGATGGAAGGCATCCCTCGCCGGCACTGCGGGCTGGTCGAATAGATTTTCAAAGTCCTGTCAACGCAGCCAGGAGCCTTGGCCTATGAAAGCCAGTACCCTATTGTCTGTCACGGTGGCCCTCTTTCTTGGCTTGGCGGTAGCCGTCGGGGCCAAATATTCTGGGTTCTTCAGCCCCAAGCCGCCGGCCCCTCCGCCGCAGCCCAGGCCGAAACCTAAAGTGTTGGTCGCTGCCAAGAACCTTTTCGACGGCTACACCATTCTCCAAGGCGACGTCAATGTCCGCGACATGACCGAGGAGGAAGAGGCCGATTATCGGGAACACAAGGACAAATATCTGCCACCCAAGCCCGAAGTCGCCATTCTGCG
>JAJPIY010000045.1 GCA_021324515.1 Planctomycetota bacterium | reverse complement strand
GGGCTCAGCACGGACAATACCTTGCTGACGCTGCGGGCTCAGCACGGACAATACCTTGCTGACGCTGCGGGCTCAGCACGGACAATACCTTGCTGACGCTGCGGGCTGATACAATCATTGCAATCGTCCTTTTCGGAGTTTTGCTGATGTCTCGTACTCCTGCCTCCATTCCGACAAATACGCGCGGAGACATTCGTCCGGTCCGCCGCCGTACACGCACCTTTCGCCCCAACTATCTGTCGTTCGCCGGAACGTATCAATGCAATCTCACGTGTCCGCATTGCTGTGTACCCATCGAATGGCCGGATCGCCTGGACATCGCTGCTGCTTTGCGCTTTCTCGAAGACGCTCATCAGGAAGGCATTGCCTTCCTCGGCTTCACCGGCGGTGAGCCGTTTCTCTATCCGGAGTTTCTGTTCGCTCTGTGCCGCCGCGCGGCCGTGTTGGGGTTCCGCTTCGACAAGATCATGAGCAACGGCGTCTGGCACAACGATGCCGCTCAGCTGGAGCAGGTACTAAGGGAATTGGCAGCGACCGGCTACAGCGGCAAGCTCGGCCTGAGCGTCGATAAGTTTCACGGCCGGCACACGGCCAAAGCGGCGGAATTCTGCCGTATCGCGCGCCATGTTTTTCAACGCGACAACATTGTGTCGTTGTCCTACGCTAGCCGCCAGCCCGAGCTCGGCTTGGGGCCGGTCCACGATTTGGCCCGCGAGTTGGGGGCCGTCATCGAATGGTCCGACCTGCTGCACCGCTACTTACTGGTGTCCGACGAGTTAACGATCTTGCTGAACTGGAACCACCTGGCGCCGGTGGAGCGTGCCGAACACTTCACCGGAGGATGGGACGGCCAATGGTTTGTGGAAGATTATTGCGAAGGTCCGGGCCAGGCGTTGATCGTGACGCCGCGAGGCGAGGTGAAACCGTGCTGCGGCTTCGCTTCGGACCTCGATCAGCTGACCATCGGCAATATCTATCGTGACAGTGTGCGCCGCATCATTCGGCGTGCCCGGCGTCATCCCTATGTCGGCAAAGTCTTTCGCAAGGGCCTGACAGCTATCCGCGATGAGATTTTGGCCCGCGATCCTCAAGCCCTGCCGGGAGCGACGAGCAATCATTGCTTTTTCTGCTGGTACGTCCTCACCCAAGGCATTTTCGACCGGACGCGAGACAATCCGGCAGAACGCGTGGGCTACGGCGGAAGCCCGTGGCAAAAAATCAAGGAGGGCCGAGTGTCGTTGCCGTTGCTGACAGATCCATCTCTCCGGACACCAAGAACAAGTTCGGATTGAGCTGCACCGTATTCCCCAGAGGCCCGTTTCGGAGGAGCACCTTTATGCCGTCTCTACATCTAGCTACTTTTCAATCCGACGCCACGCCGCCCTTGGGACATCCGCTCTGCGGCGGCTGGATCGAGCCGGTGCGCGGCGTCGATGATCCGCTTCGCGCCCTGGGCATTGTCCTGCTTGGCGCTGCAAAGCCGGTCGTGTTGTGCGCCGTAGACTGGTGCGGTCTGCGTAATGAGGCAAACTGGAGGTGGCGTCAGGCTTTGGCGCAAGCCGCAAACACTACGCCGGAGCGCGTCGCCGTCCACTGCGTTCATCCGCACAACGCTCCTTTTGCTGATGTCGAAGCTGAGCGTTTGCTGCAAAGCGTTCATGGCGAACCCTCGCTGGATCTTCCTTTCTTTGACCGCGTGGTACAGCAATCCGCCGATGCCCTGCGTAAGGCGTTGCAAAAGACGACGCCTTTTTCGCACATCGGCATCGGCCAGGCGCAGGTTGAGCAAGTCGCTTCCAATCGCCGCATTCTCGGCGGGGACGGCAAAGTCCGGTTTACGCGCTACAGCGCTACCAAAGATCCCAAAATCCGCGCCGAGCCGGAGGGATTGATCGATCCGTGGCTGAAAACATTGAGTTTTTGGAATGGCGAACAGCCGTTGGCGGCCCTGAGCTATTACGCTGTGCATCCGATGAGCTACTACGGCGACGGCCGGGTCAGCGCCGATTTCTGCGGCCTGGCACGGCAAAAACGACAAGACGAGGAGCCGAAAATCTTTCAAATGTACTTCAACGGTTGCGCCGGCAACATCACGGCCGGCAAGTACAACGACGGCTCCAAAGCCAATCGCCCCGTGCTGCGCGACCGCATCTACACGGCCCTGAAAGCGGCCTGGCAGGCGACAAAACGCTATCCGCTGACGGCTTGGGAATGGCGCGTCGAACCGATCCGTCTGCCGCCGCGCCGCGAAAAATCCTTCGGCGAAGAAGAAAGCCGCAAGGTGCTGAGCGATCCCAAGGCCGTCAAGGCGCGGCGCGGCAACGCCGCCTTCCAGCTGGCCTGGCTGAAGCGTCTGGACCGGCCCATCGATTTGAGCTGTCTCGATCTGGGCAAGGCGCTGGTGCTGCACTTACCGGGCGAACCATTCATCGAATATCAACTGAAGGCCCAAGAACTGCGTAAAGATGCGTTCGTATGCGTGGCAGGCTACGGCGACGGCGGCCCCGGCTACATTCCAACGGATCGGGCCTATCTGGAAGGCGGCTACGAACCAACCGTGGCCCTGGCCGCACCAAGCGAGAAACAACTGACAGAAGCGATCGCCAAGGTATTAAAAGCAAACGTTTAGAGTCGTCATGCCGCGCAAAACGGCATGACGACTCTAATGATCAAGCGTCTGGCTTGTCAGAGCGTTCTGGGCGGTAAAATAGTTCTTTCGCTTGCTTGCCGACTATGCGACAAGCATAACCATCGAATGCACCTCCGACGAAACCGCCGACATACGGGACGACCTTCATCAGGTTGATTGCTCCCGTTTGTCCAGCTTTGGTTATGAGCCGGAACCCAACCTGCTTATTGATCTCAGTGAGCAGTTTTCCTGGAATCTTGTTGATCAGGGTCTTCGTCAGCTCCCTGCTGATCTGAATTCCGACCCTTTTCACTATGTCTTTCACTGCGTCGCCGACCAAGCAGGCGACGACGAAAGTCTGAACCCGATCAGAACCCAGGTCGAAGCCACTTATTCTGGCAATCGCAGCCGACATCCGTGCTTGGATGACCCACGAGGCCGCAAAGGCTGAGGGCAGTGTAATAGGCAGTGTAATCAGACCGCCTAAACCCGTCAGAAAGCCAGAAGTGAAGTTCTTCGCGGTTTCCCAATTAATCAGGGATTCGATTCGCTCTCCGTCGTCGGGAAAACTCTGGTCGATGAGATATTCTTGTGCCAGAGATTCAGCAGAGCTGAGCGGCGGTATGCCCGTGATGGCTTTGTCGGTAATCCACTCGACAACCTGTAGTACCTTGCTTTCCGAGAGTTCGTCACTCATGGTGAAACCTCCTAGCTTGCGCCGGCGCGCGCTATCCTGGCCAAGCCGTCCGGCAGGAACATCCTGCTCAAGGTATTTGACAAGCTTGACCTTATGTTCCATTTCCACCAATGGGACTGCGCAAGCTATCCCAGGAGCGGACCTTGCGCATATCCCTGCATGTTTTCTCGCACAATCATTTGTCGTCCTCCCGCGGGCTTTCCCCTTCCTGTCCACCTCGGTTCAAAACGCCCGTGGAAATCATGGTCGTGCCCACGTCCTCAGGATCCAGTAGCTCCTGGACTGTGCGGAAGTCGTAGTCGTCTTCCGGTGCGTTGCGAAGTTGTGCCGAAAGCTGGGGCAGGCAGCCCACACCTGGTCCCGCAGACAAAGCTTCGGAGTTGAGCATTCAAAAGGGATGACAGAGGGCGTCATTTCGGAACCTCCAGCATCTCGGCCGCTGGCCGAAGACTCTGGCTCTTCAATTCTTAAAATTTTATTTTACTCTTTTAATAGCTGGCACGGCAGCTGTCAAGGAGATAGGCCCCTGAGTCAGGGCTGTTTCCTTCTCTGGTGCTTCTTCATGATAGGCGAGATGGGTAGGTGCCCATTGGCCCTAGTGTGACGAAATCGCCGAGAAGGAAACGGCCCTGGCCCCTGAGTCATCCCCACTTTGGTGCGGCTTGCCTCGATGGCAGCAACGAGCGTGGGAAAGCCGCGAGAGTCGGTCCAATCGAAGGCGACGAACAGGAGGTTGATCTTGCCGCTCGTTTTTTGCGCCGTTTGCGTCCGATGGTGGCGGACGATTGCGGGCGGTGGATCCGGTGGATCGAGCAAGTCCTGATCGAGCCAGGTTTCTGCCGTCAATGGGGGGATGATCTGGTATTTGTGATCGGTGAGGAAGGGAGCGTGAGCCGTAGGCGAACACGAGGCTTCTCGCGCTCGCCTACGGCTCGCGGCTAAAAGGAAAATGCCTTATCCCTTCGCTTCGCTGCCGGCGCCGACCAGTTCGGGCGTGGCGGTCGTCGTGGCATCGAAGTACAGTTTCTTCTCGCCGCCTTCTTCATGGACGCGGACAGTGATGGTGTCCTTACCGGTGAAGTAACCCCGCAGTAGGTCCTCCGACAACGGATCCTCCAGATAATGCTCGATGGCCCGGCGCAGCGGACGGGCGCCGTATTCGAGACTGGTGCCCTTCTCGATCAAGAAGTCCTTGGCCTCCTCGGTCAAGACCAGCGTCAAGCCCTTGTCAGCCAGACGCTTCGACACCTTGCTCAGCTCGATGTCGATGATCTTCTTGAGGTTGTCCTTGGTCAAGCTGCGGAAGACGATGATATCGTCCACGCGGTTGAGGAACTCGGGCCGGAAGTTGCGTTCCATCTCGGCCTTGAGTTTCTGCTTCATGCCCTCGTAGGTGGCTTCCTCATTGCGCCGTGCGGCGGCGTGGATGCCGAACTCCTGACGCCCGGCGATCTGCTCGGCGCCGATGTTCGTCGTCATGATGAGGATGGTGTTCTTGAAATCGATGGTTCGACCGACATTATCGGTGAGCCGACCTTCTTCCATGATTTGCAAGAGCATGTTCCACACTTCCGGATGGGCCTTCTCGATTTCATCGAGCAAGACCACACTGTAGGGCCGACGGCGAATCTTCTCGGTCAGCTGGCCGCCCTCTTCGTAACCGATGTAGCCCGGCGGCGCACCAATCAAGCGGCTGACGTTGTGCTTCTCCGAGTATTCGGACATATCGATCTGCACCAGGGCGTTCTCATCGCCGAACATGAAGTGAGCCAGCCGCTTGGCCAATAGCGTCTTGCCGACGCCGGTAGGTCCGGCGAAGATGAAGCTGCCGATGGGCCGCTTCGGATCTTTCAATCCGGCCCGGCTCTTGCGCACCGCCTTGGCGATGGCGTTGATGGCCTCGTGTTGGCTGACGACCTGCTTGTGCAGTTCCTCCTCCATGTTGAGCAGCCGTTGCGTTTCGTTGTCCTCCAAGCGTTTGAGTGGCACGCCGGTCATCTTGCTGACAACCTCGGCGATCACTTCTTCATCAACAACGCCATCGATCTCCTTGGACTTTTCGCGCCATTCGCGGGTGATGGATTCCTTCTTTTTCTTGAGTTTGTCGGCCTGGTCGCGCAGATGGGCGGCCTTCTCGAAGTCCTGCTCGGCCACGGCGGCTTCTTTTTCCTGATTGAGCTGCTCAATCTGGGCGTCGATTTCCTTCAGGTCCGGCGGCCGCGTCATGGCCTTGAGCCGCACGCGCGCTCCAGCCTCATCGATCACGTCGATGGCCTTGTCGGGCAAGCAACGGCCGCTGATGTAGCGATCGGACAGTTCGACGGCGCTTTCCAGCGCTTCATCCTTGATCTGCACGCGGTGATGCGCTTCGTAGCGGTCGCGCAAGCCGCGAAGGATTTCGATCGTTTCCTCCTTGGACGGCGGATTGACGATGATCTGTTGGAAACGGCGTTCCAGAGCACCGTCTTTCTCGATGTACTTGCGGTACTCATCGAGGGTAGTAGCGCCAATGCACTGGATCTCACCGCGCGCCAGGGCCGGTTTGAGCACGTTGGAAGCGTCGATGGCCCCCTCCGCGCCGCCGGCGCCGACCAGCGTGTGCAGCTCGTCGATGAACAAGATAGTGTTCCGCGCCCGGCGCACTTCGTTCATGACGGCCTTGATGCGTTCCTCAAATTGGCCGCGATACTTGGTGCCGGCGACCATCATGGCCAAATCGAGCACGACAATGCGGCGATCGCGCAACAGCTCCGGCACGTTGGCATCGACAACCAGCTGGGCCAGCCCTTCGACGATGGCCGTCTTGCCCACGCCCGCCTCGCCCAAGAGCACGGGATTGTTCTTGGTACGGCGGCTGAGCACTTGAATCACGCGCTCGATCTCGTTGTGCCGGCCGATGACGGGATCGAGCTTGCCCTGGCGGGCCAATTCGGTCAAATCGCGGCCAAAGCTGTCCAGGGCCGGCGTTTTCGACTTGCCCTGTTTCTGACGTTCACCCGTGCTTCCGCCGCTGCTTTCTTCCGTCGCCATGTTGTGCCCCAGTAAATTCAGGACTTCCTCACGTACGTCTTCCAACTTTAGCCCCAAGTTCATGAGAACTTGGGCGGCCACTCCTTCCTGCTCGCGGAGCAAGCCCAAGAGCAGGTGTTCGGTGCCGACGTAGTTGTGGTTGAGGTTCCTGGCCTCTTCTATGGAGTATTCGATGACTTTTTTGGCCCGTGGCGTCTGCGGCAATTTGCCCATCGTCACCATGTCCGGGCCGGATTGTACAATCTTCTCGACTTCCAGGCGAATTTTGCGTAAGTCGATGTCGAGGTTTTTCAGGACGTTGGCAGCAACGCCTGAACCCTCCTTGACCAGTCCCAGGAGGATATGTTCGGTGCCAATGTACTCGTGGTTGAAGCGCTGGGCCTCCTGGTTGGCCAGCTGCATTACTTTACGAGCACGGTCGGTAAAACGTTCATACATCCGATAGTCTCCCCGCTGCTTTCTTCAACGCCTTTTCGGCATCGCCGAATTCTGTTGCGAGCACGGTTAGGAAAACGTTCTGTTCTGCTCAACGCCTTCCGGCGTCACGGAATTCTCACCGGGACAAGGGTAGCAGAAAGGTGTGGCTTTGTTAGTAGCGCCCCCTGGCCCTATCGAATTGTAGTGAGAAAAGCGCAACAAATCAATCCAGGGAAGTGCGCCCGTGTCCCTCCATGCTCCACTCGCCGCACCACAGCCACCAGGAATGCCCTTCGACCGCCAAGGCCCCAACGTATCCCCTGCCTGGAGATAGGCCCCGCAGCGACCAGCGCTGCGCTTCTTGCGGATCGTGCGGAGTAGCCAACAAGACGGCCGGCTCATCGGGATGCAGGGACACGTCGAACTGATCCAGCGGCAGCGACAAGCCTTTCCCCTGGGCCTTGATGTAGGCTTCCTTGCGCGTCCAACAGTGAAAAAAGGCTTCCCGCCGCAGCTGCGGCGGCAGCGACCGCAACACAGCTGCTTCGCGCGGCGAAAAAAAACGCTCAGCCAACGGTTCGCCATCCTGTTCCATGTCCCGAAGGCGCTCCACATCGACGCCGATTTCCCGGCCACGCGAAATCGCCAAGAGGGCCAAGCCGTGCGAATGCGAGAGATTGAAACGCAGATCGTTTGCGTTGTTCTCTTCCGCCAGCCGAGGTTTGCCGTAGTTGCCGTAGGCGAAGCGCACCTCTTCCGGATGGCGCGCCAGGTAGCCGGCCAGGAGAATGCGCATGGCAGCGCGAGCGACAACGAAATGACGGCGATCGTTCTCGAAATAAAAACGCTCGGCCCGTCGCCGTTCGTCCTCCGCCAGGATTCCCCGCAAGCGCGGCAGCAACGAATCACTGACTTCCAGAGCGATGCGCCAGACGTGTACAGCGTCTGGCGTCAGCGGCGGCGGATGCGTAGCTGGCTGCCATTCGGAATGCATGGCGCAGTTTCCTTCATTTCCAGACCGCATATAGCGTCATGGCCTGATAATCGCGGACGAAGCCGGCTGCTTCCAGCAATTCACGGCCTTCCGTGGAGGTGACGGGGCGGCCATTCCACTCTTCGACGGTCAATTTGTGTCGTGTCGTCGGGCCGCGGCGGCTGGCGAGAATGCCGGGCAAACAGGCGACAGCAGCAGCGGTCTCCTCACGGCTGGCGCTGGCCAGCGCAGTCAAGCGTTTGCCATGTTGCTCGATGAGCAGCACGGGCCGACCGGCACGGAGGACGAGCCAATTGCCTGGACGGCGCAGCAGCGGGCGCGTGCCGCCGTCGAGCAGCGGGATATCGAAAGGAGCACCAGAGCCATAGAGATTGGCCGGGTCCATGCTGTGCAGCAATACAGCCGGCGCCGTTGCGGTGGAGGGAACGTGCCGTTCTTGGAGCTGCTGCGCCGCTTCCGGCAAGGCGAACTGTGCTCCGGACAATCCCTCGACGAAGTAGCCGCGCCGCACCTGGCCGGCCAGCTCCATGCGGCTGAAGACCTCGTAGAGCACACGCCACGGCAGCAGCCACGGATCGAGCAAGGCCAACTCGCGGGCCACGATGCCATAGCGCTGCAGGAGGAGCGATGCCTGTACGACGGCGTGCGACTCCGGTTCGGGTCGGCCCCAGGGTAGGACCGACCAGCGTCCCTCCGGTCGCTGCGGCGTGCGCCTCGGCGAGCGGGGTCGCGTCAGCGCCCCGAGATCGTTCACTCGGGGCACTAACGCGGCCTCGCTCGCCGAAACCTCTTTACGACGAATCACGTCATAATGATCGTTCGTCACCAAGCAGCGCCGCATCAACAGGCCCAGAGCGCCGCGCGCCGCGCCAGGAGACATGCCAAGGTCCGCGGCCACGTCGGTCAGAAAAGAGGCCCCGCGGCTGTGCAGATGATCCAAGACTCGATTGGCGTCTTCGGTCAATGCGACCGCATCGGTGCTTGCCGGTTGAGGAAGTTGGCGTAACATTTCGCGGCGGAAAAAAGCGATACACCCCCATTCGCCCTCTTCATTCGCCGTTGCCCGACATACCCATGTCCCCTCGCCGCTGGCGATCCATTCGTCGAGCCAACGCGGCTGATACTCCGGCACTCGCGCCGGCAGCACCGTTTGCTCCCACAATTCGGCATCCAGTGGCAAACCCTGCAAGCGCTCTAAAATATCCGCTAATCCTTCGCGGCCGCCGCGCCGCTTGTCCGGATGGACCCCCTGCCAGCGCAACAGGAAATCGGCGAATTGCGGCGGCGAACAGGTGACGACCTCGCGGCGCAAAATGCCAAGGCTGCCGCGCTGCACCTGTTCCAGGTTGGCGGGATCGGAAAATACAACACTCTCGCCTTGCGGAGCGGACACAGCGACGACGCGGCCGGCACAGGCCCATTCTTCCAGTTGCCGCTGTGCCCAGGCCGGATCGAACGGATAGCGTGCTAGCACATCGGCCAATCCAACCAGTGCATGGGTAGTCAAAAAGCGGTGCAGAATCGCTGCCCCCGCGCTCTGGCGCTGCTCGGCATTAGCGTTGTTGCCATCCAAGGCGAATGCTTGCCGATATTGTTCCGCATGTTCAGCCGAGACCCAGCGAGGGCCGCCCGCCAGTTCGAGACAACAAGCAAGCCCTTCGCGTTGGAGTTGCTCCAGGAAAGCAGCCATCGGCCCTTCCAGTTCCTTTGGCGTCAAATCGCCCAGACGCCGCAGCCATTCGGCCATCTCCGTCGCTGAGCGCGGCGGTTGGCCGACGCCGCGCAGCCGCCGCTCCACTTGATGCACCGCCCGCGGATCAAGCAAATGCTCCTGGCTCTGCGGCGAAACCAGCTGTTCGAGTAATTGCCGATCGAGAACGTGCGAACGGTCGCCATTGGCTTGCACCTGGTCGTACTGATACATGAACGCGGCAGTGAATGAGAACACCAATCCCGCGGCGAACGGCGACGGCGTCTCAGCCCGGCGCGTCACTACTTTGATGCGCCCAGTCTGAATGTCAGCGAGCAACTGCCGTACACGCGGCACATCGAGATGATCGTGCAGACATTCGCGGAACGTCTCGACAACGATGGGGAAGTCCGGATGCTGGCGAGCCACTTGTAGCAAATCGCGGCCGCGCAACCGTTGCAGCCACAGCGGCGCTCGCCGTCCCGGCTGCACCCGCGGCAACAACAGCGCCCGCGCCGCATTCTGCCGGAAGCGCAGAGCAAACAAGGCGCTGTCGGCCAATTCGTCGAGGATCAGCCCCTCCACATTTTCCGGCGTTAATCCTGCGAACAGATCGAGGATCGGCTCGTCGGTGTCGGTCAGGCGAAGGAGGATGCCGTCGTTGTGATGCAGGCATTGCGGCTGATAACCCAGGCGTTTGCGCAAGTGCGCCTCCAGGGCCAGCCGCAGCGCGAAATGCAGACGATGGCCGAACGGGCTGAGGAGAATCACCTGCCAATCGCCCAGTTGATCGCGCGACGCTTCGAGAAAGAGCGTGCGATCCGTTGGCAGACAACCGGTTGCTCGCAGCTGCCGCTCGACGTGATAGCGGACATTGCGGGCCGCATTTCGGTCGAGAAAGAATTCGCGCTCCAGCCAATCGAGACATCCCGGTTGATCGAGACGTTCGCCCAATTCACGGAGAAACGCTCCTAGAGCATGGCCGAGATCATAGCTGCGGCCCGTGTTTTCGCCGCGCCAGAACGGCACGATCGCCGGCGCTCCCTCTGCCGGCGTCACAATCACACGATCTGCTTCGATGCTTTCTATACGCCAAGCATTGGTGCCGAGCAGAAACACATCGCCGACGCGCCTCTCATAGATGAATTCCTCATCCAATTCCCCAATCCGGGTCCCGTTGCTGGTGTAGGCAGCGTATTGGCCGGTGTCCGGAATAGTGCCGCCGCCCACCAGCGCCATCTGCCGGCTGCCCGGCAGCGCCAACAAACGATTATGAACACGGTCCCAACTTACGCGCGGATGCAGCGCGGCTAGAGAACCTCGCGCTCCACCCCAACCCTCGGCTCGCCCCCCACCCCGACCCTCCCCCACGAGGGGGGAGGGAGTAGTTTTCTCCCTCCCCCCTGGTGGGGGAGGGTCGGGGTGGGGGGAAGGGCTCTCCCTCCCCCCTGGTGGGGGAGGGTCGGGGTGGGGGGAAGGGCTCTCCCTCCCCCCTGGT
>JAJPIY010000126.1 GCA_021324515.1 Planctomycetota bacterium | reverse complement strand
TGTTTAGCCGCGAGCCGTAGGCGAGCGCGGCCGCCCCCAATCGTAAATCCACCACGTTGTTTAGCCGCGAGCCGTAGGCGAGCGCGGGGCCGGCCCCGCGCTCGCCTACGGCTCGCGGCTAAACAGAGAAGGGGGAGAACTGGAAAGTGGAATCGGCGGATGTTCCCGCAAATCGCCCAGCGGCTGGCGGAACAACAGGTCCAGGCATATCTGGACTATTCTTTGTTCGTCTTTCCCTGGTGGCTGGTGTTGGGCGTACCGCTGTTTGTGACGTTGTTGACCATGTTGGCGGCCGTGTATCCGGCTCGCCGCGCCGCGCGCGTTAATCCTATGACGGCGCTGCGATACGAGTAAAACTCGTCAGCCGACTTTCTCTGCAAGCTGTTCCATCTCCGAAACGACGCGATCTAGCTCCTCGACGAGGAAGCTGGGGCCGTGCTCGCGGAAGATTTGGACGAGCTGTCGATAGTACCAGAGTGTGCCATCTCGGCCGCCGTTGAATCGTTGCCATACCGCCTTGCCATGCCGGCGCAGGTCCGCGAGGATGGTACGGGCATTGTGCAGCTTGTCGGCGGCAGACACACGAAGGACCTCTGGGCTGGCGCTGCGCAGGTGTTCGAGATAACGCTTCTTGCGCTCCAGCCAGGGCGGCTTCGGCGTCTGGTCCGTATCTGTGCAGCCGTTGACGATCTCGACCACCTTGTCGCCGAAGCGGCGGCGGATCTCTTGCCGGATTGGCTCGCCGCCCTGGTCCTCGATGGCGTCATGGAGCAAGGCGGCGATGGCTTCGTCCTCACTGCCGCCATCCTCAAGGACCAGGGCCGTGACCGCAAGAAGATGCGAGATATAGGGGACCGGGGTCCCCTTGCGTTTCTGGTGGGCGTGCAGATGCAACGCATAAAGGAGGGCGGCCCCGAAACGTTCCGTGCTTATGTTCATCACTGTGTTCTGCCGCTGGGGTTAGCGTCGCTTTGTCGAAGCGTCGGAGTAATTGCCGCGTACAATGGTGTCGGCGGCGGCCAGATCGTTGATCTTTCGGGCGGCTTCGCCGTCGTGCGGGGCCAGCTTGCGCAGATCTTCCCACACGGCGATGGCGTCGCCGTATTGTCGTTGCCTTTCGTAGATGGAAGCCAGGGCGCGATAAGCCGGCAGATGATGCGGATGAAAGCGGCGGACCTCTTCCAACATCCAGGTAGCCAGGTGAATCAGTTCCAATTCCTCGGCAGCCTCGGCCAGGGTCATCTGCATCTTCACGTCGCCGGGATGGCGGACCAGCACTTCCTCGCCTTGTTCAAGCACCTTGCGGAGTTGACCGGCCCGCTTGGCGGCATTGACCCGTGCGCGGGTGGTCAATGTGGTCAGGGATGCCAACCATCTGCCGAGGCGGCGCAGCTTGGCGGCTTCTCGGCTCGCTTCCCGCAACGCCTGACGATAAACGATGCTCACCGGATTGAACTTGATGCAGCTCAACAACAGCTCGATAGCATAGTCGAGATTGCCGTTAGCACGGGCCTGTTCGGCCCGCTCATACTGCCGTGCCGCCGCCTGCAAATGCTCTGCACTCAGCTCAAGGAGGAAAGGATCGTCCTCGATATGGTACTGAGGCAGCGGGGCCGCGTTTGTTTTCTCGACCGGCGCTTCCGGAACGAACACGGTCGCAACGCTACTGCCTGGCTTGCCGCTCGGCGAAGGCGGCCGCTTGCTTGCCGAGGAGGTTTTGGGCAAGCGAAGAGGACCGCTATCCGATGGCTGCGGCGGCAAGGCCTTCAAGGCTTTCAGCAGTTCGGCCGGCGTTTGAAAACGGTCTTCGGGCTTCTTGGCCAACATGCGGCGCAGCAACTCCCACATTTCCGCCGAAACCTGGGGATTGATTTGCCGTATGTCGGGCGGTTCTTCCTGCAAATGCTTGAGGATGCGTTCGCCCAAGCCGCCTTCCGAGAAAGGCGGACTGCCGGTCAACATATGATAAAGCGTGCAGCCGAGTGAATAGATGTCGCTGCGGATGTCGGCGGCGGCGCTGTCACGCGCTTGCTCCGGCGCCAGATAATCGACGGTACCGACCGTGCTGCCGGCGTGGGTGACGCGGAACTCTTCCTCGTCGGCCTTGCGGGCCAGGCCCAGATCAGTGAGCTTGACGCGCATGCGGTCGCGGTCACGGGTCAACAGGAAATTCGACGGCTTGATGTCGCGGTGTGTGATGCCCTGTTTGTAGGCGTGATCGAGCGCCTGGACCGCCTGAATGAGAATGCGCCGCGATTCTTCAGGCGATAGCCGCCCCTTATGCGCGATGTAATCGTAGAGGTCAATGCCCTCGACATATTCCAGGGCCAGATAATGCAGGCCGTCGGCCTGGCCGTACTCATACAGCGTGACGATGTTCTTGTGGATCAGTTTGGCGGCGTGACGGGCCTCGCGGCGGAAACGCTCCAGCGTGTTCGGCTTTTCCGCCATCGCAGGATCGAGCACTTTCAAGGCAACGAGCCGACCGAGTTGTTCGTCAGCCGCTTTGTAGACCGTACCCATTCCGCCGGTGGCGATGTGCGCCAACACCTTGTACTTGCCAAGGCGAGCACCAGGGGTGAGTTGGTCCGAAGCCATGAATAGGTAATACTTAACAGGCCAACGAAACGATACATCTTTATTTATACGGGGCGCGGTAGAAAGGATCACCAACCTGGGCGAGCGGGGTTGCGTGAGCACTGGCGAGCGGGGGGTGTTAACCCCCCGCTCGCCAGTGCTCACGCAACCCCGCTCGCCCAGGTGTCAAATCTCCCCGCACCCAGAATAATTATACTAGCTTCTTGTTTAGCCGCGACCCGAAGGGGAGCGGCAACGCTTGAAAGGCGCTCTAGCTCAAAATCAGGGGATAGCCTTTATTGCACCAGTCGCGGAAGCCACCGTCCATCGAAAGGACGTTGGTGTACCCCATACGCTGCAAGTTCTCTGCTGCCAGGGCGGAGCGAAACCCGCCGCCACAGTAGAGAATGATCTCCGCTTTCGTATCCGGTAAGCGCATCTCGATATCGCGCTCGATAACGCCTTTGCTCAGATGGATTGCGCCGGGCAGATGCCCCTTGGCCCATTCGCTCTCCTCGCGGACATCGACCAGGCACAGCTTTTCGCCGCGGTCGAGTCGAGCTTTCACCTCTTCGACAGTCGTTTCGCGGATGTGTTTTTTGGCTTCCTGAACGATCTGGAGAAATCGCGGCGAATGTTGCTTGCTCATGCGGCCGTCCTCCCTTTCACCCCAACGAGCCAGAAGCGTAAGCGAGGGCATGTCAGCCGTGACCTTCGCTTCCGGCCCGTAAATAGCGCACTTTTTCGGTGGTTTTTACTGTGCAGGCAGGACATTGACACGACGGCCTTGACGATCAAAGCGGACGATGCCATCGGTCAAGGCGAAGAGTGTATCATCTCTGCCGCGGCCGACGTTGCGGCCGGGGTGATAGCGTGTGCCCCGCTGGCGGACGAGAATGCTGCCGGCCCGAACCGCACCACCGCCGAAAACTTTGACGCCCAAACGTTGGCTGCGCGATTCGCGGCCGTTGCGAACAGAACCTTGACCTTTCTTATGAGCCATGCTGCTTCTCCTGTGCTTATCTCCTCGGCTTATTTCTTAGGCGCCGGCAAGGCTGGCGCGCTGAGCGACGATCCTCGATAGATCCACTGCGGCGGCTGCACAAAGTGGATGGCCTCTGACCTTTGATAATAGCGATCACCCAAACGGCGGAAATTCAATTGCAGTGTCTTGCGGCGGATAATCGATTTTTCCCCTGGTTTGTCCGGGTCGTCGGTCACGGCCCAACCGTTAGACAGACCCGTCACGAAAATAGTGTAGTAATTAGCGTCGGGATCGACATCATCCCAGATGGCCACGCCGGTAACGGCGCGGGGCTCGGCGTCTTTTTTCGATGGCGGAATCGGCTCGGCGGCGATAGTCACCGAATTCTTGATCTTGAGATAATCCGTTGGGTCTTCCAGTTGACGGATGGCTTCCTCCACTTTGGGCAGGATCTGATCGTGATGCACCGTATTGCGATCGGTCGTCACCAATTCGAAGTCTGGGATGAAGGTGTGCGGCTGGGCGGTATTGTTGATGACTTGATACCACAGATACCAGCACACTCTTTGTCCGCGGCCAGGAATATCGACTTTGATAAGCCGGGGATCCTTGAACTTGAAGTCGAGGACCCAGACTTTGCTAGTGGGCGAGCGAATGTCATCGGCATCTTGGACATTGGCTTCCGGCTTGACCAATCGTTCGTTGGGGTTGATCGCCGCCACCCACTGCACCGCTGCAAAAAGCAGCGCTATCGCCAGCAGCCCTAACCCCAAACGCTTGCCGAGTTTGCCCAACATAACTCGTCTCCTTCGCCTTTGTGCGGCTTGCAAGCGAGTAGTATAGCAAGTCTCGGCCCGCGCGCAAGCTACAACTGGCGCTCTGCTCCGTAGTGGATGAGGGGGTTATAGCAGAGATCCGCCCTAGTGGTCAAGACGAAGCAGCAAATGACAAAAGCCGTTCTCTGTGATACTCTCAAGAGATCGTTATTTGATCCGATAGATCACAACGAGGGCCTTCTGGCACAAAATGATGCTCTTGGACATTACTCCTCCTATCTCGCCCCGTTTACAGGTTTGGCCCGGCGATACACCGCCGTCGCGGGAGCTGCTGCGCGATATGCATCGCGGCGACCCATTCACATTGTCCACTCTGCACGCCACGGTCCACTTGGGCGCCCACGCCGATGCGCCGAGTCATTACGGCGTCGATGCCCCGACCATTGACGAATGCTCGCTCGAGCCTTACCTCGGACCTTGCCAGGTGTTGCATGTAAATGTTCCGCGGCGCAGCTGTATCACTCCAAACATGCTATCCGCCGCCGTCCAGGCGCCGCGGCTGCTGCTGGCCACTGGCACCTATCCTGATCCAGAGCGTCTCCAAACCGATTTTGCCGCCCTTGCGCCGGAATTGGTGGAACATTTGCATCGTCAAGGGGTGAAACTCATTGGCATCGATACCCCCAGTATCGATCTCTTTGATTCAAAAGATTTACCTAGCCACCGCCAATGTCTCAAATACGGTATGGCCATCCTGGAAGGATTAATGCTCAAGGACGTACCCGAGGGGCTGTACGAACTAATCGCCCTGCCGTTGAAACTCGTCGATTTTGATGCCAGTCCCGTCCGGGCGGTCCTGCGCCCCCTGGCGAAGCAATCGTGAAACGCGCAGCCTCTCCAAAACGCTGCATTGATTTT
Source organism: Planctomycetota bacterium (assembly GCA_021324515.1). Classification (GTDB taxonomy): domain Bacteria; phylum Planctomycetota; class Planctomycetia; order Gemmatales; family Gemmataceae; genus JAJPHU01. Next base: position 4,555 of record JAJPIY010000126.1, on the reverse strand, counting down.
GTCTTGCGCTTTTGCCACGATGCCGGAGTCCGCCTCTACAGATTATACTGGGCACGGGGAGATTGGAGATTTTTCCCTTTCCCCCCACCCCAACCCTCCCCCACCAGGGGGGAGGGAGCCTTGGTTCTCCCTCCCCCCTGGTGGGGGAGGGTTGGGGTGGGGGGGGGAATTGTGCCAAATTCAACCGTGCCCCATATATCCTAGCGTCAGGAGCGAGCCATGAACGATCAGCCCTACTGCGATTACCGCATGACCGTGCGGGTAGAAATTCCCAATCAGCCCGGCCAATTTGCGCGCTTGGCGACCTTGCTGGCGGAGGAAGGCGCCAATCTCGGCGCCATCGATATTGTGGAAGCAAGCCGTACCAAGATGGTCCGCGACATCACTTTCGATGCCCAGAGCGAGGCCCACGCCGATCACATTCTCCAGCGCCTTCGGGCCATGCCTGGTGTGCGTGTACGTTCGGCCTCTGATCGTGTCTTTCTTCTGCACCTGGGCGGGAAGATTTCCACGCGCCCCAAAGTGGCCGTCAAGACGCGCAACACGCTGTCGATGGTATACACGCCGGGCGTGGCCCGTGTGTGCCGAGCCATTGCCGAGGACAAGAACAAGGCCTTCGCCTTCACCTGCCGAGCCAACAGCGTGGCTGTCGTCAGCGACGGCACGGCTATTCTCGGCCTGGGCGACCTCGGCCCGGAGGCGGCCTTACCAGTCATGGAAGGCAAAATCATGCTTTTTAAAGAATTCGCTGACATTGATGGTTGGCCCTTGTGCTTGGCCACCAAGGAGGTGGACGAAATTGTCCAGGTCGTCAAAGCCATCGCCCCCTCGTTTGGCGGCATCAATCTCGAAGACATCAGTGCGCCGCACTGTTTCGATATTGAAGATCGCTTAAAAGCGGAATTAGACATCCCCGTCATGCACGACGACCAGCACGGCACGGCGGTGGTGCTGCTGGCGGCGCTGTTCAACGCTTTGAAAGTCGTGGGCAAGAAGCTGGATTCGATCAAGGTTGTGGTCAATGGTTTGGGTGCGGCGGGGACGGCGTGCTGCCGTATCTTACTCGCAGCCGGAGTGCGGCGGCTGATCGGTTGTGACCGCAAGGGTGCGGTGCTCGACGTGACGCCAGAGAACCTCGGCCAAGTTATCAGGGACCTGCGCGGTGCCATTCGTTTCGACAGCCCTTTCGCAGCCCTGCACGATGTATTAAAAGATGCCGACGTTTTCATTGGTCTATCGCGCGGCAATATTCTGACGCCGGCCGACCTGCAAATGATGGCTCCTGATCGCATCGTCTTCGCTATGGCCAATCCCGATCCGGAGATCGCTCCGGATCAAGCACTGCCGCACTGCCGCATCCTTGCCACGGGCCGCTCGGATTATCCCAATCAGGTCAACAATCTGCTGGCCTTCCCTGGCATTTTCCGCGGCGCCCTGGACGTGCGCGCCCGTGAGATCAACGAAGCGATGAAACTGGCGGCCGCCTCTGCCATCGCCGACATCATTCCTGAAGATCATTTGACCGAAGATTACATTGTGCCGAGCGTGTTCGAGAAGCGCGTGGTGCGGGCGGTGGCGCGGGCGGTGGCGCGGGCGGCCCAAGAAAGCGGCGTGGCCCGGCGCCGCGAACGCATGGTGCATTGAGAAAGCGGTTGATCCTCTGGCTTGCGGCGACCTGTTTTTCCCATTACAAAAAGACAAGAGGGTTTCGCAGCGACGTCGCGGTGAGGATGAAACGGACATGGCGCTGGTGGGCCGGATTTACTTCAATGCCGTCTTCGGGGCCCTGGGAGGACTGCTCGGCTGGATGCTGTTCGGCGTCTTTGGCGACAAGAACGTCCCTGACAGTGAGCGTTTTTGGTTCAGTCCTTTGTTCTGGCAATTGCTAGGCGGCGGCGCGTTCATCGGCGGCGCTATCGGTTATTTCGTGGTCAGCGTCGAGGCCATCCGCGACCGTTCGCTGCTGCGGTTCGTGCGTTTGGCTGCTTACGGCGTTGTGCTGGGCGCGATGGGAGGCGCCGTCGGCATTCTCATCGGCGAAGGGGTGAATTATCGGCTGGTCGGCTGGATCGGCGCCAGCCGCGACCGCCCTGTGTTGCACTTGTTGGGGGCGATGTTGGCACGTGGTTTGGGATGGATGTTCCTCGGGGTCGCGGTCGGTTTCAGTGAAGGGATCGCCGCACGGTCGCTGGGCAAGTTTAGCTACGGCACGCTGGGCGGCGCCATCGGCGGCTTCATCGGCGGCATGTTGTTTGGACTGGCCCTGGAAAGGGCCAACGTCAGCGGTGGCCACGCGTCGCTGTGGGGCGCCATCGGATTGATTATCCTCGGTGCGTGTATCGGCTCGCTGTCGGCGCTGGTGCAGAGCGTCTTTCAGCCGGCTTCGGTCAAGGTCCTGCGGGGTTGGCAGGAAGGGCGCGAGTATCCGTTGGATAAAATCAATACGTTGCTGGGCCGCGATGAACATGCCGACATCGCCCTGTTCCGCGACATGAAGGTCGAGAAGAAACATGCGGTCATCCAGCGTGCGGGACAGCGCTATCTGCTGCGGAACAACAATGCGCCGTCAGAATGGACGCGTGTGAATGATCGGCCAGTGTCCCAGAGCTGTGATCTGCACGATGGCGACCGCATTCAACTCGGCAACATCCTGTTGCGCTTCCAGGCGCGCGCGGCCGGGGTGAAAAACCAAAAAAGCCGAGGATAAGGACCAAGAAGCTGTGCAACTCTGCCCGCGATGTCAACGTGCCAACCCGCGCGAAGCGGTGTACTGCTACTTCGACGGCGTCGCCCTGGACCAGCGCAGGGCCGGAGCAGTGTCGCCGTCGCGGATGTTGCAAGAGTTTGTCTTCCCTTCGGGGCGACGCTGCAAAACCTTCGACGATCTCGTGCAGGGCTGCCAATATGAATGGGAAGACGCTCGGTGTCTGCTCCGCAACGGCTCTTTCGCGCGCTATTTCGCCCAAATTGGCAGGCACGACCTGGCACGGATCGCTCATGAGAACCAATCGCAACACGATCCCGACATTGCACTGCACACGTTTCTTAGCCAGCTGCCCGCCAGCCAAGTCCAGGGACCGCGCCTGGATCTGAATCCAAGGCGATTAATGCTCGGCGGCGTTCGGCCTGGTGAGCAACGGCAGCTATTTTTGACGATCCTCAACCAGGGCAAAGGGCTGCTGCAAGGCAAAGTCGCGGTCTCCGAGGGCGGGCAGTGGCTCAAAATCACCGAAGGAAGCCCGGCGACGGAGTATCCCATCAAGACGGCCAAGGCGCAGCAGGTTCCGTTGCACGTCGATGCCTGCGGTTTGACGGCGCCGCAGACCTACAGCGGCAAATTGACCGTCGTCACCAACGGCGGCATCTCTGAAGTGGCGGTGCGGCTGGACGTGGTCAGCATTCCGTTCGCTCACCCGCCGTTTCAGGGTGCGGCCAGTCCCCGGCAAATCGCTGAGCGGATGCGGGCCAATCCCAAGCAGGCCGTGCCGCTCCTGGAGAACGGCGCCATCGCCCGCTGGTTCCAAGTCAACGGCTGGACCTATCCGGTATCCGAGCCGACGGCGCGCGGCGTGGCCGCGGTGCAGCAGTTCTTCGAGGGCATGGGCCTGTCCAAGCCGCCACCGTTGCAGCTGTCCGAGCAGAATTTGCACCTCTTCTGCACACCGCCGGAGGTAGTGCAAGCGCGTGTCACTTTGCACACCCCCGCCAAGAAATGGGTCTACGCCCAAGCCGACAGCGATAAACCTTGGCTGCGCGTGACTACCCCCTCGGTTAGTGGGCCGCAGCAGGCCCAGGTCGCGTTCGCCGTCGATTCGTCGCTCCTGACGGGCGACGGTTTACACCTGGGAACGGTCTATCTGACGGCCAATGCAGGCCAGAAGCTGGCGGTGCGCGTGCAAGTCAACTGCACTCGGCCTCGCCAGCCGTTCGCGTACCGCTTGCTAAGGCCGTTTCTTGTGGGAGCGCTGTTGGCATTGTTGCTGCGCCTGTTGCTGACTGGGCCGGCCGATCTGTACGCGCGCAGCTGGGGACAAGCCCCCGACTCCGCCGGGGCGCAAGCGCCGTGGCTCATCGCCACCACGGGAGCGGAGAATTACTTCCTGAAACGCTTCATTCTCGCTACCTGGTGGGTTGGCATCTTTGTCGGCGCCGTGCTGGTGCGGCAGCGCGGCGGACGCTGGACAGACATATTTTGCGGCGGCATCGCCGGTGCGTTCGCCGGTGTTATCGCTGCCGGGACGCTCGGCTGCTTGCTTTTGGTCTTCGACGCTGTTCCGGGGGCGCTTCTGACGCACTGGGCTTCCCCGACGAGTTTTGCCGATGCTCCAGCGGCATGGACGCTCGTCTGGATTGTGCTGGCCTCGGCGTGCTGGGCATTGGTGGGCGGCGGGGCCGGCTTTTTGCTGTCGGGGTTGGGCCAGCGCGGCCTCCACTTGCTCCGCACGGCAGCCGGACCTTTGGTTTGGTTGTTTCGGCGGTGCGGGTTAGAGCGCGCCGCCGCTTTTTTCCTTATAAAAGGATAAGGACCGTCGAGATAGGGAGGCCCCTCTCCCGG
>JAJPIY010000016.1 GCA_021324515.1 Planctomycetota bacterium | reverse complement strand
TTGCCGTCGCAATGGCGCGGTTTTCTGCTCGACCACCGGGCCCTGCGCATGCTTGCGGTCCCACCCAACGGCAGCGCAGCGGCCGGACCGCTCCGTAAGCGCTACCAGGTGGAGGTGGAAAAGCTGACGAAGCTGGCCCAGAGGCGCAAGTTGACTGCCGATGAAGCCGCCGATTTGGGGGCCTTGTACCTACGGCTGGGCGAGACGGCGCGAGCTATCGAGATATTACGGATCGCTCAGAGAGATAATCCGCAGCATTTCTATCTCGCCGCCAATCTCGGCGCCGCCTGGCAGGTACAGGGAGATTTGGCGCAGGCGGCGGCATATCTGGAACAGGCCGTCCGTCTGGCCCCGGCGAAATTCCGCAAAGCGGAAGAATTGCACCTCAAACTCGTCCGTTTTCGCGCCCGCCGGGATAAACCCGGCGGCTCACCACGCGACGGCGGCTCACCACGCGATGCTGGGGAACTCGATGATCTTTTCGGCATTGAGTACGTCGGCCCCAGTGGCAAGTTCGAGGCAGGTCGGCTCGCCGAGGTGCAGCGCCAACAATTGCCGAACGAGGCGATCGCCCTCGTGCAACAGCTGGCGCTGTGGCTTCCCGCTGACGGCCGGTTGCTGTGGCAGCTCGGCGAGCTGGCGGGAGCCAACGGCGATGTCGCCACCGCCGCCGCCATCCTCGACGGCTGCGTGACCGAATTCGGCCTGCGCTCCGCCCAGCTGCGCGAGCATCGCCGCGCCTTGCGTGCTGCGGCTGAGCAACGCGCCAAAAACGGCGACAATGCGAAGGTCGAGCACCAAGGCCATGCTCGCCTGTTCAAGCCGCGCTCGCCGCGGCCCTTGATAAGCAAACTCGATCAAACGCCCCTGCCTCCCATCGATCCCAAGGGCGTCAACGTCCTGCCTTGGTCCGTCGTCGCCGAGACGACGCTGGATCAGCAGTATCGCCCGACGTTTGCACGCTATCTGAAAGACCTGGACGGCAAGAAAGTGACGCTTGAGGGCTATCTGCAACCGCTGGGCGAGGATGCCGACCTGAATGCGTTTCTGCTCGTCGAGTACCCGATCGGCTGCTGGTATTGCGAACAGCCAGAAGCGACAGCGATCATCTTAGTCGAGCTGCCTGAAGGCAAGACGCATCCCTATACGCGCCGCCAGGTCCGCATTTGCGGCAAACTCGTCCTCAATGCCAGCGATCCAGAAAATTTCCTCTACACTATCCGCGACGCCGAAATCAGCCAAACAGAACCAGGACCGTAAACAGCCTTGCCAATCGCAGCCTAAAGACTTCTACCCCCCACCCGAACCCTCTTCCACCAGCGAGGCGAGAAAAGTCCGCTAGCGCTTAGGATTGCAGCTCGGTTTTGGCTGCATAAGCGCCGCATCCGCACGTCCAACAGGTCTGGTTTGTATCGGGAGAACGGACTTGGCGATGCTCGCAAACGCAAAAGAGGGTAAAATAATTACAGAAACGTCTGTTTCGTGCCGCAGGGACGCTGCACGGGGCGCTTCTCCCTTTTGTATCGGGAGGTTTGTATGGCCTTAACCGCTGCCCAGCTCGAACAACAAAAACAGCAAGCCGAGGAACTGCTTTTTTCCGGACCGCAAGTATTAGGCTTCGCCAAGGGATTGTTCTTCGGCCATTACAACGCTGCTCTGCTCAATCCGTATCCGCAGCTCCGTTTGGACGAACAATCGCGTGTCAACGAGAAAATCGACGAGTTACTCCAGTACGCCGAAGATCACATTGACGCGGCCGCTATCGACCGCAACGCCGAGATCCCTACGGAGGTGATTTCCGGACTGGGACGTCTGGGTATCTTGGGCGCGACGGTGCCGGAGGAATACGGTGGGCTGGGCCTATCGCAGCTGGCCAACAGCCGTCTCATGGAAGTGATTGGCGGCCACGATGCTTCTGTGGGCGTCTTCGTCAACGCCCATCACAGTATCGGCATCCGTGCTCTCTTGTTGTTCGGTAACGAAGAGCAGAAGCGCCGCTGGCTGCCGCCCTTGGCCCGCGGCGATCAGCTGGCTGCTTTTGCCCTGACCGAGCCGGAAGCTGGCTCCGATGCCAGCAATGTGCAGACTACTGCTACACCGACGCCGGACGGCAAAGCCTACGTCCTCAACGGCACCAAACGCTGGATCACCAACGGTGCCCTTGCCGGTGTACTGACCGTCATCGCCCGCACTCCCGGCATCGCGCGGGGCGCGGAGACCTCCCCCCAGGCCAGTAAGAAAAAGGAGATTACGGCCTTCCTTGTGACTCCGGACATGCCCGGCTTCAAGGTGCTGGAGCCGCGCATGGCCAAGACCGGCATCCGCGGCACGGCCACCAGCCGACTCGCCTTCGAAAACATGATGGTGCCGGCCGAAAACGTACTCGGCCAGGTCGGCAAAGGCTTGCGCATCGCCTTGACCGTACTCGATTTTGGCCGCACCGCCTTCGGCGCGTGCTGCACCGGGGCGGCCAAAACCTGCCTCCGCGCCGCCGCCCGCCACGCCAAAAAGCGTGTGCAGTTTGATCAGCCCCTCGCCGAATTCGAGCTGGTCAAGAAAAAAATCGCCTGGATGGCCGCCCATGTCTTCGCCATGGAGGCGACCGTCAGCGAATGCGCTCATTTCATCGACAGCGGTTTTGAGGACTACATGTTGGAAACGGCCATGCTCAAGGTATGGTCTACCGAAGCGCTGTGGAAGATCGTCAACGATACCATTCAGATTTTCGGCGGCAAAGCCTATTTCACGGACGAGCCTTACGAGCGCATGATGCGCGATGCCCGTATCAACATGATCGGCGAAGGGGCCAATGACGTGTTGCGGGCCTTTATCGCTATGGTGGGCCTCAAGCCGGTGGCCGATCAGTTTCTCACGGTCAAACAGGCGCTGGAGCACCCCTTCCGCGATTTCAGCACGCTTTTGAGTTTCGGCGGCAAACAGTTGCGCGCCCGCTTCACGACGCCGGACGTGCCCGTGCGCCACACCTCGCTGCGCGGACATGCTGCCGAGTTAGGACGCCGTGTCCGCGATTTCAGCTTCGCGGTACAGGCAATGCTCATGAAACATCGTGAAAATATCTTGTTCCGTCAATACGTACAAGAACGGCTGGCCGACGCGGCTTGCGAATTGTATGCCTCGAGTTGCACATTGGCGCGGTTGGATTCGCTATTGGCCGTGGGCAACGGACACGCGGAGGAGGTAGCCCGCGACGTGACGGCAGGACGCTATTTCCTGCGCCTGTCCAATCGCCGCATCAAGCAGTGCCTGGCCGCCCTGTCCGACAACGACGATACGGAAACGACCGCTACAGCAGATGCCGTATTGGCCAAATATTAAGGCGTTGGAAATAGGCAAGGAGGCGGGAACATTGAAAAGCGGAGAATTGCGTTTCTAGAGTTTTCTGGGCTTCCCCTTGCGATCACGGATAGATGGGATAGGCTAAGAGAATCCGAGAGATCGAACCCGCACGAGGAACGGCTCCTTATGCCGTCTGGAACTTCTCTGCTGCTGCAAACGCGCCGTCATTTCTTCCAGGACTGCGCTCTCGGTCTCGGCTCCATTGCCCTGGCGTCACTGCTCAACGAAGGGCGGGCGCGGGCCGAGACGCCGCCGTTGGTCAATCCGTTGGCGCCGAAGACGGGCCATCACGCGGCCAAAGCCAAACACGTCATCTTCCTCTTCATGGCCGGCGGCCCCAGCCAGCTCGATTTGTTCGATTACAAACCGAAACTGGCGGCGCTGCATGGCAAGCCCATCCCCGACGAGTTCATCAAGGGCAAACGCTTCGCTTTCATGGACAGCTTCTTCGCCAAAGAGAAGCCGAAACTGTTGGCCACACGGCGCAAATTCGCCCAGTACGGCCAAGCGGGGACATGGGTATCAGAATGCCTGCCGCACCTCGCCGGCATCGTCGATGATATCGCGGTGGTACGTTCGATGGCGACGAATGTTTTCAACCATGCGCCGGCGAAAATCTTCCTCAACACCGGCTCGCCGCAAGCCGGCCGGCCCAGCATGGGTGCGTGGGCGACCTACGGCATCGGCAGTGAAGCCAGCGATTTACCGGGCTTCGTCGTGTTACAATCCGGCCCGCGCGGCCCGCGCGGCGGACATCCGCTGTGGAGCAGCGGCTTCTTGCCCACCACCTATCAAGGCGTGCCTTTCCGCTCCGGCGGTGAACCGATCCTGAACCTCACTCGACCGCCCCAGGTCAGCGACGCACAGCAGCGGCAAGTGCTCGACGCGCTCAAGGAACTCAACACGGTGCGCTTGGCGGATACCGGCGATCCAGAAATCGCCACACGCATCTCGTCCTACGAGATGGCTTATCGTATGCAAACGAGCGCGCCGGAGTTGATCGACCTCAGCCGCGAAGATAAAAGGACGCTGCAAATGTACGGAGCGGAGCCGGGCAAGCCGTCGTTCGCCAACAATTGTTTGCTGGCCCGCCGACTTGTCGAACGGGGCGTGCGCTTCGTGCAGCTGTACCACACCGATTGGGACCATCACGGCAACGGCAGTGAAAACTTGACGACAGGACTCGACCGCGTGTGCAAGGAAGTCGATCAACCCTGCGCCGCCCTGATCAAAGACCTGAAGCGTCGGGGCTTGCTTGAGGAGACGTTGGTGATTTGGGGCGGCGAATTTGGCCGGACGCCGATGGGCGAGGTGCGCGATACGGTGGGCCGCAATCACCATATCGATGCCTATACCATGTGGCTGGCCGGCGGCGGCGTCAAGCCGGGCCTAAACCTCGGCAGCAGCGACGAACTGGGCTTCGCTGCCGTCGAAGACCGCGTCCACGTCCACGACTTGCAAGCGACCGTCTTGCACCTGCTCGGACTCGATCACACCAAGCTGACGTTCCGTTTCCAGGGCCGCGATTTCCGGCTGACCGACGTGCATGGCGAGGTAGTCAGGAAACTGCTGGCCTGATGTTCGCATGATCCCGTTCGTCATGCTGGGGAGCGATACGCTCGGGCAGCACGGCGAACGGGCAAGACGAGAGCATTTATCCTTTTACCTTTTTCTCGAAGCGCAGGGCCGCCTTGAGCTGTTGAATAGCCACGCCCAGGTCGCGGACGGCAGCGGCGCGATGGCCTCCGTAATCGTGATCGGCTTTCTCCAGCAGCAGCCGCGTCCGCTCCAGGATGACGATAGCGTCGGCGAGCTGCAAGTTGGAGATATTTTGCGGTTCCCGGTTCTTTCCGTTCCCCTTGCCGATCTTGCCAGTCTTGTTGACTGCCTTGCCGCTGACAGCTTTACCTTTGTGTTGCGATTTCAGCGCCAACCTCAGCTGGTGCTCAGCCGCATCGATGGCTTTGATGGCGGCCACCCGATGGCCGCCGTAGTCGTGATCGGCGCTTTGCAGCATCTTCTTCGTCGCTTGCAAAGTGGTCAGCCCTTCGCGCAGCTGCGCGTTGGAAAGTCGCTGCGGCTCCGGTTTAGTTCCCTTGCCCGCAGGACCGGCCAACGCCGGCGACACCAGCCAGCCGAACACCAAACTGGCCACCAGTAGGCCGACGGCTGGAAAAAACTGGCTCATGTTTCGAGACCAGGTACGCATAGGATTTCTCCCCATCAGGTATTGTTTCAGCGACCGCAAACCTCCTATTTATTCAACTTGGGCGGGCAAAGAAAGTTCCGCCTTTGGGCCAAATTATCGTCCAATCCAGAGTACCCCTGCTCGGATCACGCCTCTTGGTTGGCTGAGGACATGGTCAGAAGGGCTAGTCGGGGGATTGCTAAAAGACAAGGGACTACGAAGGCTCGTGGTTGAGCAAGTTCTTCAACGTAGTATACAACGCTAATGGTCCCAGTTCCGCATTCGTAGGTCGAAGATATGCACTTGCATCATCCACAATACGCAAGCGTCCGTTGCTGCGGGCGGCCAGCTCCTGAATGCGCCGCGCATTGCGATAATGGAACACCACGTCTGTGGCGCTGCTGCCGACCTCAGCCGATTTCTCCAGGTGAATGGTTGCGATCTTCCACTGGGCGGCCAACAAGCGCAGCTCTGCCAGGCGCAGCAGCCATTCGGCCGGTTCGGGCAGCGGGCCAAAGCGATCGCGCATCTCCTGACGAAAATCATGGAGACGATCGAGTCGGCGCACACGTGCTAACCGGCGATAGACCTCGATACGCTGGCGTTGCCCTTGCACGTAATCGCGGGGCAAGTAAGCGGTCCAGGGCAGGTCGATACTGACATCCAGCGGCGTGCGCAGCGGCTGGCGCTTCAGCGTTCGTATGGCATTTTCGAGCAATTGGCAATACAACTCGTAGCCGACAGCGGCAATGTGGCCGCTCTGCTGCGTGCCGAGGATGTTGCCGGCGCCGCGGATCTCCAGGTCGCGCAGGGCGATCTGGAAACCAGCGCCCAACTCGGTGAATTCCTCGATTGCTTTGAGGCGGCGGGCGGCATTGGGCGTCACGCTGCGGTCGCTGTCGAGCAAAAGATAGGCATAAGCGCGATGTTTGTAACGACCGACGCGGCCCCGCAACTGGTGCAGGTCGGCCAAGCCGTAACGGTCGGCTTGGTTGATAAAAATGGTGTTGGCGTTGGGGATGTCCAGGCCGCTTTCGATGATCGTCGTGGCCACGAGAATGTCGGCCTCACGGCGGACGAAGCGCAGCATCTCCTGTTCCAACTCGTCTGCCGCCATTTGCCCATGCGCCACGGCAATCCGCGCCTCCGGCACGATTTGCTCCAAACGCGAGGCCATTGCCTGGATGTCCTGCACCCGATTATGCACAAAATAGACCTGGCCGTCGCGGTTCAATTCCCGCAATACGGCATGGCGGATCAACGCGGGATCGAAACGGACAATGCGCGTTTCGATGGCGAGGCGATCGGGTGGCGGCGTTTCTAGATTGGAGATGTCACGGATACCTAAAAGCGACAAATGCAGTGTGCGCGGGATCGGCGTGGCCGTCATCGTCAGCACATCGACCTTTTGTCGCAGATGTTTAAGCCGCTCCTTGTGCTCGACGCCGAAACGCTGCTCTTCATCGATGATGACCAGGCCCAGATCTTTGAATTGCACGTCGGTGCTGACCAGCCGATGCGTCCCGATGATGATGTCGATGCCGCCTTTTTTCAGCCGTTCGATAATACGTTTCTGCTCAGCGGGAGAACGGAAACGGCTGAGGCATTCAACGGTGAAGGGATATTCAGCGAGGCGCTGGCTGAAAGTGCGATAATGCTGCTCAGCAAGTACGGTAGTCGGCACCAAGACGGCGACTTGCCGGCCGTTATCAACGGCTTTGAAGGCGGCGCGGATGGCCAATTCCGTCTTGCCGTAACCGACATCGCCACAGAGCAGCCGGTCCATCGGTCGGGGCCGCTGCATGTCGGCCTTGATCTCGGCCAGGCTTGTCAGCTGGTCGGGCGTTTCCGGATAGGGGAACGCCGCCTCGAACTCGGCCTGCCATTCGCTGTCGGCCGGGAAGGCGATGCCCGGCTCGGCCTCCCGCAGCGCCTGCAAACCGATCATGTCGCTGGCCAGGTCCATGACCGCCGCTTGCACGCGCGCCTTGCGGTTTTGCCAACTGGCGCTGCCGAACTTCGACAGCTCTGGCTCAGTCTTGGCGCCGCCAACGTATTTTTGTACTAAATCGATCTTCGATGCTGGAACGTAAACACGCACCCCGCCGGCAAACTCCAGAATCAGGTGCTCTTCGGCATGTCGGGCTGCCGCTCCCTTACGGTCGCGGTCCAGTTCCTTCTCGATCAACGTCATGCCGCAATAGCGAGCGATGCCGTGGCTGACGTGAACGACAAGGTCGCCTTCGGTCAGATCAAGAAAGCTATCGATGGCCCGCGATTCCAGGCGGCGGCGTGGCTGCACGTGCCGCACTTCTTCGCGGTGGAACAACTCCTGGCCGCCGAGGACGATCAGCGACCTTCTCTTACTCTCTCCGTTGTGGGGAGCATAGGAGGAGGAATCGCCGATGTCTTCGATCAGGCGAAAGCCGGCGCGGACGCGGCCTGTTACCAAACGCAGTCGATCCGATTGTGCCAGCCGTCCCGCGGCCAACACTTCGCTCAGGCGTTTGCACTCCCCTTCGTTGTGGCAGGCGATCAGCACCATATCGTGGGCCGCTATGGCATCCAATTCGTCGCGGACCCGGCTAACCTCGCCGCTGAAACGCTCGACCGATTCGACACGCAAATGGCACGTGGCCTCGACAGATGGCGAGGGCAAAGCAGATACCGTTACACTGGGAAAACGCAGCAACTGCTCAAATACACCCTCGACAGTGAACAGCCCTGTCGTCTCGGCGACGCGCTCCAGATAATGCTTGCCCTGCTCGCGCAGTTCGTCCACCTCCACAAGGACCGTCCAGGCGTCTTCGGGTAGATAATCGCAGAGATGGCCGCGGTCGTTTTCGTTTCCCTTGTTTGCGCGGCGGGCTGGCCAGCCTGTGATCTCGACTTCGTCGAGTTGGCCGAGACTGCGCTGTGTTTGCGGGGAGAACGAGCGGATCGATTCGATTTCGTCGCCGAACAATTCCAGGCGATACGGCGCCTCGGCATCGGGCGAGAACACATCAAGGATGCCGCCGCGACGGCTGAACTCGCCGGGCAACTCGACGGCTTCGGTGTGCCGATAGCCGCGAGCGATTAGCCACGATGCCAACTCCTCTAAATCGGCGCTCTGGGTGATTCGCAAGCAGCGGCGTGTAGCGGCAAGTTGCGCGCGGTCGGGGACCGGCTGTATCAGGGCTTGCAGTGTCGTCAGCACCAGACGAGGAGGCTGGGAGTTTTCCAGATGTTTCAGCAAACGAAGCCGCTGCCCGGCGACTTCATCTACAGACCGGTCCTCCGCGCCGGCAAGAGATGTCTCGGTGTGATAATCATCCCAAGCAGGGAAAAGGACGGGATCAATTCCTGCAAAGCTAGCCAGGTCACCGCTCCAACCGTCGAGATCGCGCGGATGCGCCAAGACGACGAGCACAGTACGCGGCGCCTGCTGAGCCAGTACAGCTGCCACCAACGCCGCCGATGAACCCCACGCGCCATCCACGACGGCACTGTAGCGCCGGCGTAGAGCGGACAACACGGATGGAAACCCTTCCATCCGTGCCAGCAGTTCCGGCACATCCTGTAATCGCTCCGGCAATGTGGACAAAGCTTGCGGTAGCACGAACCCATCTCCTCCTGGTGCATTATAAATCGAATCGGATACGTAAAGCGATGGGGTCTCTCCGCAACTATTATCGCTCTGGGTGATGTTCCCTGCCTTTCGGGAAGAAATTTGCCGACCGGAGTCGTAATATGGGTAAAACGAAATACGTTTGCCCAGGTTCGGAGGCCCTCTTTTTGGCATCGTCCTTCAACGGTATCGCGCGTTGTCTTGTCTACCCCAACCAAGCGCGCGGCTGAACGGACGGCGAATTGGGGATGCGTTGCAGAGCGAAATGAGCGATACTGTACGTCGCAGCTTGGCTCCGCCTTTCGTTACTAATAGGACAGCAACCGTAAGGGCATGGTAAAACGCACCGCTTTTATGGTTGCGGCTCAGAGAGAAAGGACCCTCTCATGCCGTTGCGCTTTGTTTTCGCTTTACACAACCATCAGCCAGTGGGAAACTTCGGCCACGTCTTCGAGAACGCTTACCGCGACAGTTATCATCCTTTTCTGGAATTGCTCGACCAGTATCCGGAAATCTCCATTGCCCTGCACACGAGTGGACCGCTCATGGAATGGCTCGTCGAACACAAGCCGGAATACATCGCCCGGCTTCAGCGCATGGTGCGCCGCGGGCAGGTCGAGATCTTGGGCGGCGGTTTTTATGAGCCGATCCTGCCGATGATTCCGCCGGGCGACCGTATCGGGCAGATTGCAAGCTATAAAAAATATCTGGAAAATCTCTTTGAGACACGGGTGCGCGGCATGTGGGTGCCGGAGCGTGTGTGGGAGCAACAGCTGGTCTCCGACATTGTGGACGCTGGCATGGAATACACGGTCCTCGACGACCTGCACTTCCGTCAGGCTGGCGTCGAGGACGGACAGATGTTCGGCTACTATTTGAGTGAAGACGCCGGTCGGTTGCTGCGCATTTTTGCCGCTGCGGAGCCGCTGCGCTACCTGGTTCCCTACCGCGATCCCGGCGAGACGCTGGCCTACTTCGGCGACCTAGCCGCGCGCCATCCCGATGCCGTGGTCGTCTTCGCAGATGACGGCGAGAAATTCGGCGTTTGGCCGGAGATGTTTCGCCATTGTTACGAACATGGCTGGCTGCGCCGCTTCTTCGACACTCTGCGAAACAACCATCCCTGGGTCCACTTATGTACGTTTGCGCAAGCGCTCGATGAGACGCAGCCCGTAGGACGCATCTATTTACCAGACGCCAGTTATCGTGAGATGACCGAGTGGGCCTTGCCGTTGGCCCGCTGGAACGATTATCGCGGTCTGGTGGGCGAATTGCAGCACGATCCGCGCTGGGGCCGGCTCCAGCGCTTTCTCCGTGCCGGCAATTGGCGCAACTTCAAGGTGCGCTATCCCGAGACCCAGGAGATGTACGGGCGGATGCTGCAAATCAGCCGTCGCATTCAGGAATCTACTCATGTAGATGCCAACATCTTGACCCAGGCGCGGCAAGAACTGTATCGCGCACAGTGCAATTGCCCGTGGTGGCACGGCACGTTCGGCGGCATCTATCTGCCGCACCTGCGCAACGCCGTTTACGAGCACCTCATTGCCGCCGAGAACCTGCTCTTGGAGGCCACGCCGCGTCCTGCGAACTGGCTGGACGGCGCGACGGCCGACTTCAATCTCGATGGCACGCCGGAAGTGTGCCTGCAAAATGGCCGACTGGCCGCATTCTTTCATCCAGCCTGTGGGGGTTCGCTGTATGAGCTGGATCTGCGCCCCCTTCGCCTCAATGTGCTGGCCACGCTGGCGCGGCGGCCGGAAGCCTATCACGAGGCCATCCGCCAGCATAACGGCCCGACCTGGAAACAAGGCGGCCTCGATCACATGCTCCAATACGACGAATATTTGCGCAAAAGTTTGATCGATCACTTCTACGCCCCCGGCGTGACGCTGGAGCAGCTGGCGACGCGGCAGGAGCGCGAGCTGGGCGATTTCGTAACCGGCGCCTATCAGCACCGTCTGGATCGCGGCAATGATGAACTGCGGCTCATTATGTGGCGCGACGGACGGGTCGCTGGACAAAATGTCCGCGTTACCAAAGAAATTCGCCTGACCGGCGACGCCGACGCCTTGGAAGTGTGGTACATCCTGGAAAATTGCCCGCGAGAATGTCCTCTTTGTTTCGCTGTCGAGTTCAACTTCGCAGGCTTGGCGGCAGGAGCGGACGACCGCTATTTCTACCACGCGGATCAGGCACGAGCAGGCCAATTGCAAACCTGGCAGGAACGCATTCAGGCCGAGCGTATCGGCCTGGTCGATGAATGGCGCGGCCTGGACGTATCGCTGTCCCTGTCGCAGCGCGGCTGCATCCGGGCATTCCCGATCCAAACGGTCAGCCAATCGGAAGGTGGATTTGAGCTGGTCTATCAAAGCACGGTCGTCATGCCGCAATGGTCCATCCACGCCGATGCGCTTGGCCGCTGGGAAGTTACGTTGCATTTGCGGCTCGACATGGCACGGGCATTGTCGCGCAACCGACTTGCGGCGTAAAGCGGTCCGTAATCAACCGCCGCTACACTAAAGGCATTAATATATATAAAAAGTATAAATATATCTTTAAATGTATGCTTTCTTCTCTATCTCT
>JAJPIY010000296.1 GCA_021324515.1 Planctomycetota bacterium | reverse complement strand
TTGACTCTGCCGCCGCTGCGCGATCGGCCGCAGGACATCGTGCCTTTAGCGACCCACTATCTGCGCTTCTTCGAGCGCCGCCAAGGCCGACGTCCGTTGGCTTTCTCGCCGCGCTGTCAAACAGCCCTGATGAGTTATTCTTGGCCCGGCAATCTCCGCGAGCTGCGCAACGCCGTCGAACGCGCCGCCATTCTTGCGCCCAACGCGATGCTCGAACCGGAAGATCTGGGCTTGGCCGCGCCGCCGGGCGACACCTCGCGCGCTACGGCAGTGACCCTGGGCGGCGACTTCTCGCTGGAAGAGATCGAGCGCGAGCACATCGCGCGCGTGGTTGCGCGGGCTCCCTCTTTTGAGGCAGCGGCGAAAATTCTGGGAATCGACGCCACCACCCTTCAGCGCAAACGCAAACGCTACGGATTGGCTTAACCGCGATGTTGCCCAGCCGATGGGCCTGGGGGTAAGATGCTGAGAAGGATTTTTCGCCTCCTGGGGAAATGCAATGGACCGAGATACTTTTGAGACTACGATACGCCTGTTCAAGCATCGGACGCCATTTCGTCCCTTTACCATCTCGCTGGTGAATGGCGGGCGCGTGGAAGTAGACCACCCCGATGCCCTGGCACTACGCGAGGACGTGGGTCTGTTTGCAGGGCCGGGCGGTGTGCCTGCGGTTTTTGATTGTGAGGGAGTCACTCAGATAATCGGAGATCTGGTCAGCCCTCTCTCATCCGAATAACGGAGTCCTCTGTGTCGCCGCAAGGCTTGCGAACGCGCTTTCTCCTGGCGGGAGGACTGCTCACGGCGGTGATGGCTGTTTGCGGAGCGTGGAGCGTCGTCACCTTCACGCGCTTGAGCGCCGTCATCGGCGAGACGCTCCGCGACAATCAGGACAAAATCGATCGGACAGCGGCGCTGGCCAGCGGCTTGGAACGCGAAGACGACGCGCTATTACTCGCCTTGACCGGCAACGCCAGCCGTGCCCAGACCGAATGGGAAGAAGCGCGTCACCGTTTTGAGGCCCATTTCTCTCAATTACAGGCAGTCCTGACGGCCGACGATGAGCAGGCGGCGTGCGCGGACTTGCGCCGACACGTGGACGCTTACCATCACGCCGGCGATGCCTTGCTAGCCGCCCGTGAACCGACAGCGGCGCGAGAGATTTATCACGAGCGCGTCAATCCGGCCTTGCGCGAAGCAGTAGCGGATTGTGGTCGCCTGCGCGAGCTGAGTTTTCGCGCCATGAGACAAGCAGGACAAGAAGCGGATAAGCAAGCTCATCGCGCCAGCCAAATCTGGGCCGTTCTGGCGCTGGCGGCCTTGGTGTGTACTGCTTTGGTGACGGTGCGCCTGGCCAAAACGGTCCTCGCCGATGTGGCCGCGTTCGCACGCTTGAATGAACTGCGCAGTGAGTTGGTGGCCGTGGCTTCCCACGAGTTGAAAACGCCGTTGACCTCCCTGCGCATGAACTTGTTGCTGTTACGCGAACGAGCCGACAATCTGACGGCGCAACAAAGCGAGATCCTCGCCGCTGCCGTGGATGCCGTTGAGGAATTAGCGGGCACGATCGATGAGTTGCTCGACCTGACTCGTATTGAGGCGGGGCAATTGCGGTTGCAGCGCGAGCAAGTTGATCTGGCTGTCGTGATCGAACAAGCCGTGCGTTCGCTGCGGCCGCGCTTCGAGGATGCGGCCGTTCACTTGCGGATTGTCCACGAAGTTCCCACCGCTGTGGTACGCGGCGATGCGGCACGGCTGCGAATCGTCTTGGCCAATCTGCTCGACAACGCCCTCAAGTACACGCCTGCCGGCGGCGAGGTCCAGGTGTGTCTGACGTCGTCCCAGGACACGCCGCCGCGCCTACGCATGAGCGTGACCGACACCGGGCCGGGCGTCCCTGTAGAATTCCGCGAACGTATTTTCGAGAAATTCTTCCGCGTCGAACATCATCAAGAGAGCGATGCCAACGGCGTCCGCGGCGCAGGCATTGGCCTGTATTTGTGCCGCCAGATCATCGAGGCCCACGGCGGCTCGATCCACTGTGAAGCCAACGAAGACGGCCGCGGTACGCGGTTCGTCATTGACCTCGGCTTTGGATGAAAGCAGCGGTGAGATCTGAGGTGTAACTCTGGCGAGCGGGGGGTGTGAACCCCCCGGTTGTGCTACCGGGGGGTTCACACCCCCCGCTCGCCAGAGTTATACAACCCCGCTCGCCGGGAAGCCCTTACTTCTTGGTATATTCCTTCAAATATCCCTGGAACTGTTGGAGATGGTCCTCTTCGTCCGCCAAAAGTGTGATGGCAAGGTCTTGGGTGACGTAATCTTCACCGTCGGTCAGCTTGATGAGGGCGCGATAGTGTTGGATGGCTTCTTCCTCGGCCTCGATCACGCCGCGGATGACATCGACGACATCGGTGGTGTCGTCGCGCGGTTGCAGGGATTTCTGTGTCATTTTCAGGGCCAGGCTGCCCGGCACGAGGCCGCCCAATTGCTTGATCCGTTTGCCTAGCTGGGTCGCGTGCCCTAATTCGCCCTGAATGTCTGCGGCCAACGCTTGTTTGATGAAGTCGGCGCGAACGCCGTCAAGGTTAATGCTATTGGCCAAATAATTGGCGACAGTCTCCAACTCCATGTTGTAAGCCTTACGCAAGGCATCGAGTATCTGTTCACGCGTCACTGCCATGGGACCGCTACTCCTTCTAGGGATTGCTCAGAGCGAGGACGACCCGGCCGGCTTCCGTCTGCACAGCCGAGTTTGGATTATGGGCCAATTTATCGAGGTTGGGCCGCAGGCTCGACAGATCCAGCTGCGGATTTTTGCGGTGCAATTCAGCGACGGCTTTAAGGGCGTTGAGTAGGATCTGGACCACTAGGGCCTGATCGGGCCGTTCGGCGCCGCCGTTCTTCGCTTGTACGACGAAAATGCTTTGCAACTCCTCCTCATCGAGCATGGTTTGCAAGAGCGTGGGCCGTACTTTCCACCCTTGGCGGGCCAAGGCGACGGCGGCATTGACCTGTACGCGGAAACCGGGCTTCTTAACTATTTTCCTACTCTCCTGATCCGTATTTTCGTCTTCCAACTTCGCAAGTTCTTCCTCGCCTGTGCCGGGATCATCGCACAAGCGGAGCAACACCTTCTCGATGCGGGCGTTCTCCTCGGCGTCGCCGCTCCAGAAATTCGCAGCGAAGGCTGCCAATTCTCGCAGCGAAGGATCCTCGGCATCGGCGCATTTCTCAATGACTCGATCCATCCCCAGGGCGCTGGGCCGACCAGCCTGACGATTTTTCAGATAAGCAAGTGCTTCCTTTGCCGCACCTACTTGTCCCTCGCCAGCTGCTGCCTCCAACTGCGACAGGACCGCCTCTTGGCGTTCGACCGGCAGTTTCTCAAAGCGCTTGAGGTTCTCGCCGAGATTGGCTAGCGCCCACAGCGCCTGCCGCCGTCGAGCGCTCAAAGCCCGCAGCTCCAGTCCGCTTTGCTGCATGGCCAACTCTTCTAACACCGACGCGCCAACAGGGACCATAAAGTGCCCCAGACACTGTACCAGCAAGAGGATGTAATCCCGATCGGGTCCGAGTTGTGCCAACTCACGTGCTTTTTCATCCGGCGCTAGCTTGGCGAAATGCTCGGCGTATGCTTTCTCAAACGGAGCGCTGCTGTCGAGCATGCGGCGGAGGCGCTGCTCAAGTTGCAGGGCAAAAGCGCTATCGGAAGCGAGGGCGTCGTCGCGCAATAAGACTTGGGCGAGATCGTTAGCAGCGCGCCAGCGGACTTCTTTGTTGTTGTTGTCCAGATCGCGTAGAAATTGCTCCGGCGAAGCGCTGCCCCAGGTGCGGCCCAGGAAATAGCGGCTGAATTTGCCAACCAGGGGCTGACCGACGATCAACAACAGCACCAGACCGCCGACGATCAGCGCAGGTACGCCGAAGAGACGGATAAACATACTGCCCGACGGCGGCGTCACAGTTGGCAAGCCTGGATTAGCTCTGGCCTCACCATCAGGCAGCGGATTCAGCGGAGGAACAGATGGCATGAACAAACCTCAATCGGTGACAGCAGACGGATGCTTCTTCGGACTTTACCGCTGCGGCCCCGTTGTTCATTGTAGCAAACGCAAGGCATTCGTCCGGTATACTTGGGTCAGCACCTCCACAGGCAAGGCCAGGCCGCGCAGCATTGGCGTACTAGGACCGTCCTCCGACGGAGTGAAATCGGGATCTTGGATGGGGCTCGGCCCTTCCCAAGCGCTCTCCCAGAGCGTGCGCTGACACCAGTAACGGCTGACGTAGTGTTCGCGCACCAGGCCAGGGCGCGTCACCAGGTCGGAGCCGTACAGGAAGCGCGTGGGATGCCGGCAGATCAATGCGCGGATGGCGTCCCGACGGGCCGAGACTTCGCGGATTTGCCACTTGGCCGCGCTGGTATCAAAGTACAGGTTGGGATAACGTTCGAGCAGCTCTTCCAAGTGATCGGGATGTTCGGGATCACCGCCCATGTGGGCAGCAATCCAAATCAGGTCCGGGAACCTCTCGATCATGCGGCAAAAGGGCGGATATTGTTCGGCTTTTGTGCCGTAGCGCGCCGCGTCGGTGTAGACTTTTTCAAACCAGACGTCGGGATCGGCGACGTGGACCATGATAATGCGAAGGCCGGCGGCCCGAGCGCGCCGGGCCACCTCGATGCGCCAAGGGGCATCAACGAACAGACCGCGTTCCCGGCCCCGCGGCGCCGCCCAGAACTTGAGGATCTCGACGCCCTGCTCCAAATAGCGATCAAGCAGTCGATATGCCTCTTCGTCTGGTTCATCCTTCTTCTTGTTGATGACGCCGTTGAAACCCAGACGATCACCGAAAGCATCACGCAAAAGCGGAATGTCTTCCACGGGACACATGGTATATGTGCGGGAGATGCCGAACTCCGCGGCAACATCGAGCATCATGCGGGCCTGGTTGACATTGTCTTCGACGATAACGTCTGGCTTATCAAAGTTGCGCGGCCGCATGACGTGAGCATGAATATCGATCAGCGGCGGGCCGGTGTAGCGAAAGTGTCGGCGATCGTGGTAGTCCTGGCCCGTGACGTTGTATTCGGGAGTGTGGATGGTTTCGGAAGCGCTCATCTCAGTTTCCGCAAGTGTTGTTTAGCCGCGAGCCGTAGGCGAGCGCTCGCGCTCGCCTACGGCTCGCGGCTAAACTAAACGGCGTTTCAGAATAAAATTGGCCAGGCGAGCGCTCGCGCTCGCCTACGGCTCGCGGCTAAACTAAACGGCGTTTCAGAATAAAATTGGCTTGCCCAGCTTGCGGCGCACCACGGTGAATTGCCCTACATGCATCAGCGTGTGGTTGGACACAAGCAACAGAAACGCCCCCAGCGTCGGCGCGAACTGGACCATGTTGCCGCTAGTCGGCCGATCCAGGTCGGCATCCGACAGCTGGGCTGCCACTGCCTTGGTAGCGTCGCGAATACGATTGAAAAGGGTGATATATTGGTCCTTGCTGCTAAAACCTTTTGGCGGATCTTGCGCTGCGGTGGCGTTGTTGTGCTGCTCGGAGAACCCAGCCGGCAATTCGGGATACGCCGCATCGGGTAACTGACTGCGGACTAAGCGGATTTCCGAGGCAATGAGGTGCCCGAGTTGCCAGGCAATATGATTGGCGCCCGGGGCCGGCCGAACCAGCAAATCCGCGTCCGTTAAGTCGCTCAAGTACCAGGGCAGGATCTGTTGGGTCGAAGTTAACGCTGTCTCGATCGCTTTGCAGCCGTTCATAAGCCATCCTTTCTTTGTCTCGAAGTGCCAAAAACTCGTGCCAACTCATTGTACAGTCGCGCTGGCGATCCGGCACGGCCCCGAATATACCAACGCCATCCCAATAGACCGTCTCGATCAGGTCCTTATTCAGGGAGATAGCAGCAATGGCCGAGCCGCTTCGCTGTGTGCGCGACGAGAGTGTTGTGGTGGGCTGGGACTTCAGCACCGGCGCCGTCAAGTGTTTAGCTTTCGATCTCGACGGCGCCAAACGCGCGGAAGTGCGCCTGCCCACGGATTTGTGGACCGAGGGCGGCGTGTCCGAGTTGAACCTGATGCAACTGGAAGGTCAGGCACTGGCCAGCTTGCGCCTCTTAGGAGCGCAATTAGGAGAAAAACAAGCGGCGCATTGGGTGGCAGGTGGTATCTCGGCAACTCATCACACCGCCGGCCGTATCGACGCCCACGCCGTGCAAGTGCGCCGCGCCATCTGTTGGAACGATCACAGCCTGGCGCCTTATCACGCCCGCGGACTGAAACGTCTCGGCGGCCAGGACAAAGTCATCCAGGCCGTCGGCGGGCCGTGGGCCATCCGCTACACCCTCAGCCACCTCGTCAAGGACGAGGAGTGTCTGCCACGGGAAGACTGGAAACGCACCAAACGCATAGTGCCGCACGGTCCGTTGGCGGCTGGCTATCTCACCGGCAACTTCGACGCCATCAGCGTCTCCGCCGCCGCCTCCACCGGCATCATGAACCTGCGCACTTGCAAATGGTCGCGCTTCATGCTAGGTGCTTTGAGCGATCCGAAATGCCGTCAATTGGCCTGGAAGCAACTGCCGGCTATTGTCAAAGCTGATGAACCGCTCGGCGAATTGTTGCCCTTGGCAAAACAGTTCGCTCGAATCCATCCGCGCAAGCGCGGCCCGCTGATTTTTCCGACCTCGGACGATCAGGCGGCCGGCCTGGTCGGCGGCGGCGCTGTCGATGCCGGCCAGGTGGCGATCGTTTTGGGGAACTCCGCCGTCGTCAATTCTTCATCCTCCAAGCTGCCGACCTGTAGCACGCTCGATGCCATGCGGCTGAATTGGGGACCGTATCTGTGGATGCGCTGCTACAACAACGGAGCACAGTTCCTCGATCGTATTCTCGGTCCCCAACCGGACTGGGAGCAACTGGAGCACGCAGCCCGTGCTTGCCCACCGGGCGCAGAAGGAACGATGGTGCTGCCCTTCTCAGCGCCGGAGCCGTCGCTGGGTATCCGCGAGCCGCGGTTGGAATGGGTCCCAAACGAACCGAAGGAGCCAGGCAAGAAATTTCGGGCGGCGCTGGAAGCGCTGGCATATTTGATTGCGCTGGGGGTGCGCGAGCATGAAGCAGCAGGGCAGAAAATCACGCGCCTGACCGTTTCCGGCGGCATTGCGCGAAGCGAGTTGATGTGCGAAATCCTGGCGACCGTGCTGGAGCGACCCCTGGAGCGCCTACAATCGGAGGAGGGACCGGCCCTGGGCGCGGCCGTGACGGCCCTGGCGGCATATGAGTCGTATCAACGGAAGGCACGCAAAATCGAAGCGCCTTACACAGTGGCCGATGCCGTGGCGCGGCTAGTCAAATATCGAGCGCCCGTCGCCCCGAATCCAATGTGGCAACAGGCGTACCGCGAAGGTTTGCGCGTGTTCGAGCAGCGTTTGTGAGTCTCTGTTTGTGCCCGCATATCTTTGGGCCAGTCCCAATCGGCGGCATCGAGTTCGCGCGCGAGTTGGCAGATAGATGTGCGGAGAAGGGCTGAGGGGCTTCATGCAATGCTTGTGAGAGGCGGCTGCTCAATGTGATCTTTTCGTAGCTCGGCCAGGATTTCGCCGTGGAGAACATCGTCCAACTCGCGCAGGGCGCGAGCTACGTTGCCGCCATCGAGCACGCGATGGTCAAAAGTCAGGCGCACATCGATCGTGCCGTCAGGTTGAAAAATGCCATAATGCAAGATGGTGGTGAGAGGGCAACGGACGCCGACCGCTGTGGCCCCCAGTCCGGCCGTCACCGAGACACCGAACGTCCCCAAGCGACGGCTGCGCTGCCGGCCCCAGTTCAGGCCGATGAGCCACGCCAGGCGACGCAGCGGCCAGGGCCAGTGCGCCAGCTGCATCAGGTGACGATAGGAACCGATCTGATCAAGGGGACTGTTCCGGCAGCGTTGCAGCCACGCCTCGATGTCGGTCAAGCTCCGGCGCTCCGGATTGTGAAGATGAGCAATGAGCACTGCTTTTTCGCCAGCCCAATTACGCTCGACAGCGACTGCGGCAACATTTTCCTTCGCTTCGTAAAGTCGCGGCCAAGGGAAAGCCAGATAGGTACGGCGAAGCTCCGGCCGCTGGGCGCAGACTTGCGCATACGCCTTGAGGAAAATAGCACACCAACCAGGATGAACTCCGTTCTCCCGACGGGCCGCAACCAGCGGCGCCAAATGCATACGCCGCTCAAATGTCACAGCTTCAACCGCCCGGCTGGCCCACAAGAGATCGGCGATGAAACGCCGTGACGGCGATAAGGCCAAGGTGCGGCCTGGATAGCGACGCACGGCGGGGCCTCCTGTTCTGGCTCGCGACGCCTCCCGGAAGCATCGCTACTCACCTTCTCCTCCTCTTCGCTATGGATTCGGCAAGAAATCCGGGGAACTTGAAGGATTCGCGCCTGGGGGGAGGCCGTCAACCTCTTGCACGTCTTCATTTTGCCTGTTAGGTTGTTACGTATGCCCCTGACGCTCGAACAATACGCGGCGTACCTGGACACGCGACACGATCTGGTTTGGCCAGCGCCTCCCGAAGAAGACCGGATCAAGGCCCGAGAACACCTCGTGCCCTTGCCGGAAGTGCGCGCCGTGTTGTGGACCGTTTACGGCACCCTGCTGCGCATTGCCGGCGGCGAGTTGTGGTTTGAACATCCGCAGGAGTTCGTCATGAACGTGGCCCTGGATAAGACCATCCAGGAATTCAAAATGTGGGCCTCCATGTCACGCAAGCCCGGACAACCCGCCGAATACATGAAACAGCTGTACGACTCCGTCTTGATCGAACAACGCGCCGTCCCTGGAGGCACCGAGAAGTACCCGGAAGTGGCCGCAGATCGCGTTTGGGAAGCGCTCATCAAGAAACTGTTTCAAAAAGATTACAAATTCGATGCCAACTTCTACGGCTCACTCAATGAATTTAGCCGCAAGGTGGCTTATTTCTTCCATGCCAGTTTGCAGGGCACTGTCTGTTACAAAAATGCCGCCGCCGCGATGCGGCTTATCGCGGAGAAGGGACTGAAGCAAGGGCTTTTGGCGGACGGCCAGTGTTTCACGCAAGTCCAGCTCCAGCGCGGCTTGGCCGCCCAGGACAATACCTTGGTGCTCGACAAGATACTCGACAAAAACCTCGTTTTTCTTTCTTACGAGATCCGCGGCCGCAAACCTTCCGAGCGCCTCTTTCGTCATGCCCTCCATGCGCTGGCTCAACAAGGACTGGCGCCCCACGAGGTCTTGCATGTAGGTACGAGCATTTCACGCGATCTTGCTCCGGCCCGCCGCCTGGGCATGCGTACCGCCCTATTTGCCCGCGACCGAACGTCGTTGCAGGCCACCGCCGAACAGCTCAAAGAACCCGCCAGCCGTCCTGATGTAATGGTGACGAACTTGATTCAAATCGCCGACATATTGAGGGTCAAGCGGACGAGATAGGCAATCGGGGCCGTGCTGTTTAAAGAGGCGAGGAGTGCTGCGCCTCTCTTAACGACCGCGGTTGCGATTGAGGTATAGAGGAGTCAACCATGCCTCCGGAATGGCACTTTGATCCTGCTCAGCTAGACTTGAACCGGGTGCTCGCCGGACGCAGGGAGATTGAGCGCGTCAACCCGCAGCGCTTCGAGATGGAGCAATTGACGGCCATCGTGTACATGGACACGGAGCAGAACTTGATTGCCGGCTACAAAGAAGTGACCGCCGATGAATTCTGGGTGCGCGGCCACATGCCAGACTATCCGCTCATGCCGGGCGTGCTTATGTGTGAAGCGGCGGCGCAGCTATGCTCGTACTACATTATGGCCAACGGTTTGATGCAGGGCGATTTTCTCGGTTTTGGCGGCATGGAAAACGTGCGTTTTCGAGGGCCTGTGCGGCCCGGCGACCGCCTGGTCCTTATCGGCAAGGGCGTCAAGATGCATCGCCGGCAGTGCATTTTCAACGTGCAAGGTTTCGTTGGCGCCACGATGGTCTTCCATGCGGACATCATCGGCGTACCTCTGATTCGCCAGCCGGGTGCGGCAACGGTCGCGGAGGGTCTGTGAGCGTGAGCCGCCGTCCCCGTCTGCCTTTGGAACAACTCGCCCCTTATCTGTTGACAGTGCCTCCCCTAGCACCAGGCCCATCGGGGAGACCGGCCCCTGCGGCGCCCGCCTTACTAGACTGGCGAGAAGTATTCGGCAACGATCATCCTGTGGAGCTGGAAGTGGGGTTCGGCAAGGGACTGTTTTTGCTGACAGCGGCACAGACGCATCCGGAGATCAACTTTGTCGGCGTAGAAATTGTCCGTAAATATCAGCTGTTTACGGCGACGCGGTTGGCCAAGCGTGGCTTACACAATGTCCGCGTGGCCTGCGCCGATGTGCGTCTGTTTTTGCCCTGCTGTATAGCGGCGGCCTCGCTGCAAGCAGTCCACGTATATTTTCCCGATCCGTGGTGGAAGAAGCGCCATCACAAGCGCCGCATCTTCACCCCCGAGTTCGTGGCCGAGTGTGTTCGCGTCCTGCGTCCGGGCGGCCAGCTGCACGCCGCCACCGACGTGGAAGAATACGCCGCTGTCATGACTGCTTTGCTCGCCGATCAACCCGCCTTACGGCCCCTGCCGCCGCCGTCCGAAAAAGAGCCACTGCACGATCTCGATTATCTTACAAACTTCGAACGCAAATTCCGCAAACAAGGCAAACCGATCTTTCGCATGCGCTATGAGAAGAGGCAAGCTTAGCCAAGTCCCCTTCGCTTTCCGCCGACAAGGGCGAGGAACAACTCTAGCGCCGCCAGGAATATAAAACGGCCCTCAAGCAAATAGCCGGGGGTGATGGCCCCACGCCGTTGGCACCGCTGGGAACGTCATTCCGTTTCAGGCCACGAACACAACGGAATGGGGACGCCGTGCGCCCGCTCCGGCTCGGCAAGCAGTTCGGCGAGCGTTGATTTGCGCAGGGCGTCTTCGACCAGTTTCATGGCCAAATCGAGGCGGCGATGCAACGGGCAGAGGTTGAAGTGCCCTTGGATACCCAGAGGACAGCTCTTGATGCGCTGGATGGGGTCAACGGCCTGGATGATGTCGAGGACGGTCAATTCCTCGGCCGGCCGCGCCAACGTAAAGCCGCCGTGCAGGCCGCGCTGGGATTGCACCAATCCCTGACGTCCCAAGCTCTGCATCACCTTGGACAGATAAGCGATTTTCACCTGCGTGGCTTTGGCGATCTCTTGCGTCGTCCGTGGCGTACCTTCTTGTGAAGCGAGATACACCGCTGCCCGCAGGGCATATTCTGCGGTTTGCGAAAACATGTCATCCTCAAAAACCAATTATCCGGATCTTGACATCTTGGGAGAAGGTTTTCTTACAACCATCTCTCTGGATGCGATTATCCAGAAATTGTCCGCCGACACAAGAGGGCCTGCCAGCTGCACGTGGATCGGTGGCTGGATGTTGTGCTTCGGCTGTGGCAGGAGTAGTTGCAGCCAGCCTCCGTGTCCTGAGCGCCGTTAACCCGGCGCCGTCACGAAATTGCGCAGCGTCTGTTCCAGTTGCTCCGCCAGTTCCAGATGATGCTGTAAGACGTTGTTGACTTCCCAGCGATCGTCCGGCTTGACGTAGAGCTGGGGGGTACGCTCGACGTTTGCCTTCCCCTCGCTTCTCTCGCGTTCGGAGAGAGGAAGAGGGGAAGCCGGCAGTAAAAATGCCCATTCCGGAGTGCGTATGGCGTATTCAATGG
This sequence comes from Planctomycetota bacterium, assembly GCA_021324515.1. Lineage (GTDB taxonomy): Bacteria > Planctomycetota > Planctomycetia > Gemmatales > Gemmataceae > JAJPHU01. The sequence continues at coordinate 15,385 of JAJPIY010000296.1, read as the reverse complement.
CGTCGCCGACTTGCAGTCCGATGCAGGCGTGGGGCCGGATGGCCTCAACCTCGCCGCGGGCCAATGGCAGCAGGCTATGGCCGTGGACATCGGCCAAGGGCGCTCCGAACCAGTCAGCCAAGGTTGGCGCCAGGTCTACCGCCTGCGTCAGAGCGGAGACGCGTCGACCGGCTTCCGCCGCGCCCGGCAAACGCAGCAATAACGGCAAGTGAATCAACTCATTATGCAGCCAGGGCCGACACATTCCCACAATGCCATGCTCGCCCAAGTTCTGGCCGGTATCCGTGGTGACGATCCGTAAAATGTCGTCGCCGCCTTCCACGCCGTCGAGGGCTTGCAGCAGCTGGCCGATGCCGGCATCAACGTAGCTGACCGCCGCTGCATAGCTCACCTGCAAACTCAGATACAGGTGGTCATCTTCCGGATCGATCAGGCCGACAGGAAGGTCCGTCAGCAGCGTAAACGGTCGGCCCTCCTCGGTTTGTTCGTCTGAGGGCGCCTCGTCAAGTCCGTCTTCATCCGCATCTGCCTCGTTGCTGAAATACGCCTGCTGAAATTCTTCTGGCACCTGCCAGGGGGGCAGCAAGACGGCGAGGTCGATCCATAACAACCAATTGTCGTGTCGCTCCAGCTGTTCCAGGGCCACCCCGGCCGCTTCGAGAACAGCGTCCAGCGGCATCTCGCCCTCGGCTGCGGACACGCGCTCGACCCTGTCCCAACCGACGGCGAATTCCGAAGGAGATGGACGGTTATCATCGAGGATCAAACAGGTGTGAATTTGTCGTTGTCGCAATGCGCTCAACAGATCTGCGTTCGCGGTCTGGACATGGGACGGGAAATGATAGCGGCCCGAGCGCCAGACACGGCGTGCGCCGGCCGGATCAGCGTTGACGGCGAAGTGCTGATCGAAGACGATCCCCGCTGCGGCCAAGGCATCGAATGCAGGCGTGAAGGTCCACTGGTTTCCGTAACAACCCAGCGCGCCTGCCTGCAACCCCCGCACAATGAGAACGATTGCTTTCATGAAAGCATTCTATACTGGGCACAGTTGAATGGGACACAATTCCCCCCCCACCCCAACCCTCCCCCACAAAGGGGGAGGGAGACCAATTCCCCCCCACCCCAACCCTCCCCCACAAGGGGGGAGGGAGAAAAAGCTCCCTCCCCCCTGGTGGGGAAGGGTTGGGGTGGGGGGGAGGGAGAACCGTTCCCCCCACCCCAACCCTCCCCCACAAGGGGGGAGGGAGAAAAAGCTCCCTCCCCCCTGGTGGGGGAGGGTTGGGGTAGGGGGGGAGGGGAAGGGCAAACATGTTCAATCTCCCCATGCCCAGTATGGGAACTTTTCAGCCATCGCTTACGTTTCCGGCCTCGGTATGGTATTCTTGCCACATGGACACTCATAAACTTTTCGGCTTTACAAACGTTGACGGCACGAACGATCCTGATTATTTCATCCGTTTTCTCGATGAAGCTAGTGCAGAGGAATCGTTCCAGGCGTACAAGCACTATTCGTTCGCGCTATTGGATCTTCAGCCGGGGCAGCACGTTCTGGAGGTCGGTTGCGGCACCGGCGCGGATGCCCAGATGATGGCTCAGCGCGTTGCGCCCGGCGGTCGCGTCGTCGCAGTGGACGGCAGCCGACACATGATCGCTGTAGCCCAGCAACGCGCCGCAGGCTGCTCTCTGCCCCTCGAGTTTCAGGTCGCCGATGCGCATCGGCTGCCGTTCGCCGACGACAGCTTCGATGCCAGCCGGGCCGATCGCATCTTCATGCATCTGGAATCGCCGGCGCAGGCGCTAAGCGAGATGCAGCGCGTGACCCGGCCCGGCGGACGGGTATTGGTTTACGAAGTTGATTTCGAGACGCTGACGCTGGATCTGCCTCCCCGCGAACATACCCGCAAGGTTCTCCACACCTGGTGCGACAGTTTTCGCAACGGCTGGCTAGGCCGGCACGTGCCGGCGCTGTTCCGCGAGGCGGGGCTGGAAGACGTGCGCATCACCCCAGCGACGTTGTGGCTGCGCTATCCAGTGGCGATCCAGATGATTGGTCCGGCCACAGTCGAGCGCGCTTGCGCAGCGGGACTGCTGACGCCGGACGAAGGCGCAGATTGGCTCCAGCGGCTGCATCAGCGCTACGTGGCTGGGCTGCTGTTCTGTACGCTGACAGGCTTTCTCGTCCTAGGACGCAAGCCGGAAAACAGTTGACGAAAAGCTACTAGAAAACTCGTCAAATCGCAAATCCGGCGTTCTCTATTCTCTTTATCTTGACCCATGCCGCCGTCGCCCTGTTCGGACATCTTTATGCGTTGGGCTTGCGATACGCCAGGCAATAGGATGCTCTCATGTCTCGGTATTCACGCAATTTGCTGAGCATCCATGCCGCCGTGCTTCTGTTTGGGTTTGCCGGCCTCTTCGGGGATGAAAGGGTCCTTCCTCTACCGTCCTTTTTCCTCGTCTTTGGGCGTGTGGTCTTCGCTACCGGAACGTTACTCCTTGCGGCCCTGATACGACGGGACATCCTTGGACCGGTATCGCGGCAAAGCCTCCTCGCCTTCGCCGTCCTTGGCGCTTTACTCGCCGCGCATTGGACAACCTTCTTTCAGGCGGTGAAGTCCTCCGGCGTCGCCTTGGCGCTTATCACTTTCACGACCTTCCCTATCTTCGTTGCTTTCTTGGAGCCCCTGTTTTTCCGCGAAAAGCTTCGTCTCCTCGATGTCGGCCGCGCTGCTCTCGCCCTGATCGGCGTCGCTATCTTGACCCCCCGCTTCGCGCTGAGCGATCGTCCTACGCAAGGCATTCTATGGGGCATCGCCTCCGGAGGGACGTTTGCCTTGCTGACGCTGCTCAACCGCCGTTTCGTGCGCCAGTATTCCAGTATGACCATCGCCTTGTATCAGGATCTCTTCGCGGCTGTAGCTCTCTTACCGTTCGTCTTCGGCGGCAGGCCGTCTTTCACGATTCAAGATATGTTGTTGTTGGCCATCCTGGGGGTCTTCTGTACAGCCGTGGCGCATTCGTTGTTCATCGCTGGCATGGCCAGTGTCTCCGCGCGGACGGCCAGTTCGATTGCCTGTCTGGAGCCGGTCTATGGCACACTGCTCGCCGTCCTCGTCCTCGGCGAGAGCTTGCCGTTGCGTACCCTCCTCGGCGGTATCCTTATTTTGGGCGTGGCCTTCCACGCTACATGGCACAAAGAAACTAGCTGTGTCTCGAAAGGGAACGGGGGACAATCCCGCACTCCCCTTCGAAACGCGGCTAACCGAAAGAATCCATGAAGTCGGTCATTTCTTTGGTTCCAAGGGGCGGCCTGGACCTTGGATCTGCGCCAGACGTACCTGGGCAATATCGGCGTTGCGTGTGTTGGGAAAAGTCTGAATGATACGTTCGAGATAGAAGACGGCTTGTTGTGGTTGGCCCTTTTTGAGCCAAGTTTCGGCCAGCGATAGGTACAGTGTGGTCAGACGCTCCCCCATTTGCTCGCAGGCCTGTTTGGTATATTCGGGGTTGGACTTGATCTCCGCCGCCAACTTACTCGCTTCTACCCCTTCATTCAGGTCAGAGTAATTGGTGATCAGGTTCTCGCAGCGGTCCAGGCAAGAGAGATACTGGCGGCGTTGATAATCTTCGCGTGCCTGTTCGAGCAATTCTCGGGCAACCTGAGTGCGTGCGTTTTCGTGCGGTACAACCCGGCTGGCCAGCGTCACCAACAGTTGACCGCCTTCCCGCGCCGCCTTAGTGCCGGGATAGACGCGCACCAGTTCGGTGACGGTCTCGACCGCCTGGGGCACTTTGCCGCTCTCCACCAGCTGCTTGGCTTCCGCGCAGCGGCCGGCCGCTTGTTGTTCCAGGTCTTGCAGTATCTGCCGTGCCTGTTTCTGCACAGCAGCATCCTTAGCAGTTTCGGCGACCGGTTTGAGCAGGGCGAGGGCGCGCGGATAATCGCCTACCGCCATAGCCCGTTTGGCTTCCTCGATGTCGTGGCTCGGGTTCGGCCCGCCGCCGGCGACCGCCGAAGTGAAGAACAATTTGGTCAAGCGCTCGTGCAGCGCCCCTGCTTCAATGAAGCCTTGTTGATAGCCAAGGATTTTGCCCTCGGCGGTGGCGAAAACCAGCGTCGGATAATACTCCACGCGCAGCGCTTCGGCTAATTTCGGGTGCTGATCGGCGTCGATTTTGAGAGGGATGCAGCGGTCGTTGAGCAGAGCGACGACGGCGGGATCTTTGAAGGTGCGCAAGTCGAGCTGCTTGCAAAAGTGACAATGCTCGGTACCCACATCAATAACCAGAGGGCGATTTTTCTTTTCCGCTTCCTGGCGGGCCTTGCCGTAGTCCAGTCGCCATTCGACTTCCTGGGCCGTGACGGGTGTCGGCCCGGCCGCATGCATCAAACCGCAGACGCAGCCCAGACAAATCAGACGGAGGAAGGCGCGAGTCTTCATGCTATCGGACTCCGATCAGGCACGGGGGTGAGCTTTGTGATAACTATCGCGGAGGCGCTGCGTGTTTACGTGGGTATATACCTGGGTAGTGGCCAAACTACGGTGTCCTAACAGTTCTTGTACACTGCGGATATCGGCGCCGGCATCGAGCAAATGCGTGGCGAAACTGTGCCGCAATGTGTGCGGACTGGTGCGGGGATCAAGTCCCGCCAGGGCGAGATACTTTTCCAGCAGCCGGCCGACGCTCCGTGAGGATAAGCGAGTGCCGTTGCGGTTGAGGAACAGGGCAGGCTGATGGGCGGCGCGCGGCCCGGCCAAGTTCTGCCGCTCCGGTAGCCACCGCTGGATGGCTGCAACCGCTGGCGGACCTAACAAGGCCAGCCGTTCTTTGCGCCCCTTGCCCCGCACCCTTGCCACGCCGTCGCAAAGTTCGACATCCTCGACATTCAGACCGGTCAACTCGCTCACCCGCAGACCGGCCGAGTACAATGTTTCCAAGATCGCTCGGTCGCGCAGTCCCAATGGCGTAGCCGTGGGCGGCGCCTCCAGCAAGCGCGTCATGTCTTCGCGAGAGACGAAATGCGGCAGACGCTTGTCCTGACGCGGACCGCGCAGGCCCAGTGCCGGATTGGTAGCAAGTATGCCCTGCCGGCACAGAAAACGGCACCAGGAGCGAAGAGCGGCCAGGCGTCGTGCTATGGTACTGCGGGCATAGCCCTGCTCGCTCAACCAAGCCAAATGAGCACGCAACAGGCGTGTGGTCAGTTGCTCTGGCCGCAAGGCTTGATTGCCCAGGCGCGTGCAGAAGAAGTCAATGGCCTGCGTCAGGTCCTCGCGATACGATTTGACCGTATGCGCTGAGGCGTTCTTCTCCAAAGACAAGTGACGCAGATATTCAGCTAGGGCTTCTTGCACGGCGCGCCCTCTCAAAAACCCGATTCCATCAGTGGGGAGGTGGTTCGTGCCCCCCCTCACCACCTAACTGCGGCAGCAATCTGTTCCCGGACCTTCTGGGTCAATACTGCCGCATCGAACCAACTCAGGCTCAGGTTCGGATCATCGGCTTGGGAGCGGAACGTCTCTAGCAGAGGGGCGCGGCTGGCGTCGTCATATACATAAACGTAGCGCTCTTCGCCCTTGATGAGCGCCAAGATATTGAACTCCCGCCCCACGCACCACCTCCCTTTCACGCCACGGAGAGACCGTCGCTAGGAGTATCGTCTGGCGCGAGGCCGGCCTGCGAAGAAAAGCCGATCTTTCGAGCACCTTGGGCCAGGCCGGAGCGTCGCCCACGGTCTTTTCAGAGCAGATCACGCAAACTGCGCAAGCCCACTTCTTCGCGCATCACAAATGGCTCGCCGTAGCCAACGCCGATGGTCCAGCCCCAATAACGGGCGCGGTCCTTGATATCGTCCAGCAGCGTCGGCGGCGTGGTCAGCCGGCCCTCGATAAATTGAGAACGATAGCAGGCTACCGCCCGCATCTTTGTCTCCCAATACGGTGTGATATCGAGAACGAAAGAAGGGCGCGGATGAATGCGAAGATGAACACTAAAATAGTAAAGGATTTGTTTGGGATAGTGCGGTGTTCCAGGCAAATCGCAATGCGTGAGTTTGGCCCAGAAGCGTGCCGCCTCGACGAGGGCGCTGGCCGCAACATGATCGGGGTGTGCATCTTCCCAATAAGGCGCGAAAAGAACGCGTGGCCGCAACTCGCGCAAGACGCCGGCCAGGCGAGCACGGGCTTCCAGCGTCGCTTCCAAGCGACGATTAGGCAAACCCAAGTTACCGCGCCAGGCCAGTCCCAGAACAGCGGTGGCGGCTTCGGTTTCACGTCGGCGAACCTCCGGACTGCCGAACGGCGTCGGTTCCCCGTCGGTCAGATCGAGGACACCCACGCGCGCCCCGTGGGCTTGCAACAGGGGAATGGTGCCGCCGACCCCCAGTTCCGCGTCGTCGGGATGCGCGGCGATGACCAGATAATCCAAAGATGTCATGGCGTTGTCTCTGTAGACCAATATGGTTGAGCCAATCGAGTGCAACGGTGCGGAGGTGCGCTTGAATTGGCGCAGCCGCGCCTTTACTATCCTACTGGACAAAACCCTTGGAGGGGCTAGGGACCAGAGGTCAGAAAAGAGACCCCTTCTTTGATCTAGCTTCTGGTTCCGGGTCCGGCCTCTCACACTGAGGTCGATATGGCTAAAAAACGTAAGCCTGCTGCTGGCGTCACGCCGGAACGTTTTGTCCGTCTGTATCGTATGGTCAAATTGCTGGCGGCTGGCGCCCAAACGCGTCAAGCCCTGACGCGCCGGCTGCACCTCGATATACGCGGCTTCTACCGTGACCTCGATCTGCTCCGTTCTTCTGGCGTGTCTATCCTGCTGACGGCCGGCCGTTACACATTGGAGCAAGATATCGAGGACGCCTTGGCCTTGTTACCTTTTCCCGACCCCCATCTGACCCTGGGGGCCGCCAAGATGCTGGCTAAGGGACGCAGTCCGGCCCACCGCGCGCTTGCCGAGGCCATCGCTCGCTTCGTCCCATCCCGTTAACCTTCCGCAACGGCCCCCAGCCCCGGCCCGGTCAGACAGCCCGTCTCCATCAGGCCCTCTGTAATGCGAAAAATGCCAGGAAAACGCTCTTCCCAGGGGCGATTAGCGGCTGGCACGTACTGCCGGGCGTTAGCCTCGATCGACGAAACACCCGGGACGTGGGCCGCTAGCCCCGCCGAGTGAATCAGCGACGCGCCGGGGCAACTGAGGTCCTGCACGCAGAGAAACATGCCGTACTTGCGGGCCGCCGCCGCCAGCAACAGCGATTGACTTTGGCCTTTGCACGCTTTAAGTGCCGCTCCCGTATACCCCATTTCCCGGGCCAGCTGCAAACTCTCCAGATCGACCAAGGATTCGTCAATGACGATGGGACACAGCTTGGCCGCCTCGTGCATGACATTGGCTCGATCCGCCTTGAGATCGCGCGCGGTCGGCTGCTCAATGTAGGCGATGCGCGCGAAGCCCTCGGGCGCCCGCTCGCGCAGCTTGTGTAGAAACTCCAGCAAATAGCCGACGTTGCCGCAACGCTCGTTGAAATCCAACGAGTAGCACCAGCGCGTGACGCCCCGCGAGCGCTGCGTTTCAGCGGCGACACGATCGACCGCGACGACCCGGTCCACGTCCCAAATCAAATCATCGCCGTTGAGCTTGATTTTGAGGTGAGTCAGGCCGTTGAAGCGAATCCACTCCGGCAGGGTCTCTGGGAGACCGTCGCCAATGGGTCGCTTTACGTCCGCTGCCGTAAGCGGATCAAGCGCACCGATGAGATGATACAACGGCAAGTGCGGGGCCGGTTCACGGCTGATGTAATGCTCGAGCCTTTCCCCTCGAAATTCGGGGCCGAGGTAATGGCCCAGGTCATGACGGAGAAAATCGGGGCCGTAGGTGGAATAGCAATTGCGTCTGTGCAGTTTGCCGTAGGCGTCGTGGACGGCGGCGTCGAAGGCGCTGGCAACAACCATCGTACACAAGCGGGGGATCGGTTCGGCCAAGCGCAGCTCACGGCTCACTTCGGCTGCCGCCCGTTCGTATTCCGCTTCCAGCAGCCAGCCGAGGTCGATAGGATGTCCGCTCTCCGTACAGGAGGCGGCAATACGGGCGATGCGTTCCGCCAGCACCTTCATGGCACCGAGCGTCGTGTCATAATCGAGGACGCGCGAAGGGAAAGACCAGACATTGCCCAGCGGCATCGAACCGAAACCACGTGCGGTTTGGCCATTGCCGTCTTGCACTCGGCACTCGACGTTGAGCAGCGTGACGCGGTCGACAACGACGCCGCCAAACTTGATCGGCGTGCGATAGAGAAAGTCCTCGTAAGAATAGCAGACTTCCTTAATCCGGATAGAGGCGGCTTTCATTGCTTTGCTCCCGCGCGTGCTGCCTGCACAAGCAATTCGGCAGCACGCTCCACTTGGTCCTCGGTGGTGAAGCGGCCGACGGTTAGTCGCAGCGCCCCGCGGCTGATCTCCGGCGGCACGCCCATCGCGCGCAGCACAGGCGAGATACGGATTTTTCCCTCGTGGCACGCTGAGCCTGTTGAGGCGGCGATCTCCGGCACTTTCTCCAGCAATTCGGAACCAATCTGGCCGAGGAAGCTGACGTTGAGTGTGTTCGGCAAGCGTTTCTCCGGATGGCCATTGAGAACGACGCGCTCGCCAAGTCCGGCCCGCAAGCGCTCCCACAAACGATCGCGCAACTGGCGCAGCTTTCGCGTCGCTTCCGGCAAGGCCTGGCCAGCGAGGACGCAGGCCGTGCCCAACCCTACTAAATACGGCACGTTCTCCGTTCCTGCCCGCCTTCCGCCTTCATGTCCCGCTCCATGCAAGAGCGGCTCCAGCCTCACCCCCCGGCGGACGTACAGTACGCCAACACCCTTGGGAGCGTACAGCTTGTGTCCCGCCATCGTCAGCAAATCGACGCCGAGATCATTGACATCGACCACTACTTTGCCCAGCGATTGCGCTGCATCCGTGTGCAGCAACACCCCCCGCGCGCGTGTCAGGGCAGCAATCTCCTTGATCGGCTGCAAGGTGCCGATCTCATTGTTGGCATGCATGATGCTGACCAAGGTGGTGCGGCGTTGGAGCGCCTTGCGCACCGAGTCAGGATCGACCAGTCCTTGTCTATCGACCGGCACGACCGTGATACGGCAGCCCAGGCGTTGGAGAAATTCGCACGGCTGCGTCGTGGCCGGATGTTCGATAGCGCTAATGATGAGGTGGGCGCCGCGCGCCCAGCGGCCGAAAAAGCCGCGCAATGTGGCAAATACCGATCCTTTAAGGGCGAGATTGCTCGCTTCTGTACCGCCGCCCGTGAAAACGATTTCGTCTGGCTGGGCCCCTAGCAGTTGCGCCACCTGCTGACGTGCCTGTTCCACAGCGTCATGGGCCGTCTTACCAAGGCCATGCGTGCTCGAGGGATTGCCGTAATGCTCGCGGAAATACGGGAGCATGGCCTCAACTACGGCGGGGTCGAGCGGCGTTGTCGCATTGTAATCAAGGTAAATCGGCGCCATGAGAACATTGTAGATAGTAATGGAAATGTAGTACAGTTGCTCCTGTACAAGCTCAGCCGGCGAGCCGGGCCGGCAACAAGTTGCGGAGCAACATGCACTTCCCCAAGTGATAACTCTCGTGCTCGGCAATGTGTCCGACGGCCCAGCCCCAGGTGTGCGTTCGCCCACCGGCAAGGGGCCGGTCCAGGTCGGCGGCCGTCAGCTTACTCAAGAATGCCCGGTAGGCGGGCCGCACTTGTCTATGATAGGCAGCGATCGCCTGCAAGTCGCGGTGGCGGCCGTCATCCAGACTACCTGAGGGCATCGTGGCCAACGGCCCGCGCTGCACGGGCTTGGTTTGCGCGAAGACATGAGCCAAGTAATGATCGAGCATTTCGCCGAGGTGTTGCAAGTTCCAACCGATGGAAGCGATGGATGGCGCGGGCTGCCAGCCTACTTCCTCCGGGCGGAGGTGAGCCGTCGCCCACTGCCAAAAGCTCCAAAAGTTGCCATCCAGGTAATCCCATAGACCGAGCCAATGCTTGATTGTCGGGTCCATTGCCGTCTCCTCTCCCGTGAACACAGAACACCTATACAGGACACGGTAGAGATTGACACAAACAGAGGCGAGCGGGGGGTGTCAACCCCCCGGTAGAACTCTGGCGAGCGGAGGGTGTCACCTCCTCCCGCTAGAACTCTGGCGAGCGGAGGGTGTCACCCCCCCGTAGAACAACCGGGGGGTTAACACCCCCCGCTCGCCCATCCGGACGCAACCCCGAGCGCCCCATTGCACCTCTGCTCGCCGTGCAACTGGCGGCAATTTCGCTATACTATCTCCGTTCCAGCCGCAAACAGCCCCCCCTTGGCTGAGGAGGACCGACATGAGACCGCTTATCGTCGCCTGGTTAGTCCTGAATGTCTGGCCCGGCAACCCGCCCGGTGAAACCAAACCGATCGCCGAAGAAAAAATCGAAGGAACAATAGGGAGCAGACGCATCACCAACGTCAGCAAGCCGACGCTTTCCGTCTTTCGTCCCGCTAAGGACAAAGACAACGGTGTCGCTATCCTCATCTGTCCGGGCGGCGGTTACAACATGCTCGCCTGGGACCACGAAGGCGAGGAAGTGGCAGCGTGGTTAAATTCGATCGGCGTCACGGGCATCGTCTTGAAATACCGCGTGCCGCGCCGGCCGGACCAGCCCAAGGACAAACCACCGCTGGGAGCACTGCAAGACGCCCAGCGCGCCCTGAGCATGGTGCGGAGCAAGGCCAAGGAATGGCAAATGGATCCTCACCGGATCGGCATACTCGGCTTTTCGGCGGGCGGACACCTGGCTGCCTGGGCGTCCACTAATTTCGATAAACGAGCCTATGAGCCGATAGATGCGATCGACAAGGTCGATTGCCGGCCGGATTTCGCCGTGCTGATTTATCCCGGTGGCGTAGTCCCGCGGGGCAAGGAAGAGTTGGCCGAGGAGATTCGCGTTCGCAAGGAGTGCCCGCCGATGTTTTTCGCTCATGCTGGCGACGATCGCGTCACGCCGGAAAACAGTGTGCGCTTGTATCTGGCGCTCAAACGTGCTGGCGTGCCTGCGGAGTTGCACGTGTATGCTTCGGGAGGGCATGGTTTCGGTCTGCGGCCCTCGGACAAACCTTGCTCCACCTGGCCGAAGAGCTGCGAAGCCTGGCTCCGCGACCAAGGCTTGCTCAAGAGCGCCAAAGCCGCCCGTGCGGCTAGCCGCTAATACCGGAAGGAGGCGTCATTATGCCGAATCCTCTGGACGCTTGGGAAGAATCCCTGCTCAGCCGTTATCCGCCCGGCGGGAAGGCCAAGGAAGCATTCCGCGATTATCGGGCGGAAGCGCGGCCGAGTGTCAAGGAGTTTTATCGTCTCAATCACCGCTATCAGACGCTTGAATTCGTATTGGCGAAGAAGCGTGAATATTTGCCGCCGCGCCGCCGACGCATGGGCATTTGGGAGGCGATGGAGTTTCTCAACACACTCGTCGATGACAGCGATCCCGACACGGAATTAAGCCAGATCGAGCACCTGGTGCAGACGGCGGAAGCCATCCGCCGCGACGGCCGGCCGCGCTGGTTCATCCTGACCGGCCTGATTCACGACTTGGGCAAAATCCTGTGTCTGTTCGGCGAGCCGCAGTGGGCCGTCGTCGGCGATACTTTCCCGGTCGGTTGCGCCTTCTCGGAGCGCGTCGTTTTCCCCGAATTTTTCGATGAGAACCCAGATCGACAAAATCCTCAATACCAGACGCCGTGCGGCATCTACGCAGAGGGCTGCGGTCTGGACCGCGTCCATCTCTCCTGGGGCCACGATGAATATTTGTACCAGGTGGTCAAAGATTATCTGCCCGAAGAAGCGTTGTACATGATTCGCTACCACTCCTTCTACGCCGCTCACCGCGAAGGAGCATATGCCCAGCTGATGAACGACCACGACCGCGAAATGTTCGCCTGGGTGCGCGCCTTCAATCCCTACGATCTCTACTCGAAGGCCGAAGCGCGACCTGATGTCGCTTCTTTACGGCCCTTCTACGAAGAATTGATCGCCGAATTTTTCCCCCCAACCCTCACCTGGTGAACGACACCCAAAAAGGGACCGCCACGACGCCAAGGCGGCGACATTCCAGGAAACGACCATTAGAGCGACTCAGACAACAGAGGCGAGCGGCGGGGTTTATCCAAACGACAGAGGCGAGCGGCGGGGTTTATCTCCGCCGTCCAGGCGACGGCACGGACGGCGGGGATAAACCCCGCCGCTCGCCTCTGTTGCTCGAATGTCCCAAGGCGGCGGGGATAAACCCCGCCGCTCGCCGGATAAATCCCGCCGCTCGCCTGAAGCGCCCTTATGTACCCAGGTTGCGGTAGCTATCAATGCTAGCCGAAACGACCGATCCATCGGGGAAATCCGGGGACAACGGATTGCCCTGCTTGCCTGCCTGCCTTATTTGCCCTCCTTTGCTTGGCGTTTTTGGCGGTTTGTTTTTTCGTTCGGCTTGCACGATTGGGCGCACTCGCCTACAATTCGCCGACCTCGTCTCCACGGCAGGGGGACGAGCGAGCCAGTCCCAGAGGCAAACGGAAATCATGGTTTCGGAACAGATCTCCGCGCACGAGCACTCTTTGGTCCGTCGTCTCTTGCTCGGTCTGGTGTCGTTGGTATGCCGTCATCCCGGCTGGGTACTGTTTGTATCGTTGGCCCTGGCCGGCGCCTCACTGGGGGCCGCCGCCACGCGACTCCAGTACAAAACGCAACGCAACGACCTCATCAGCCCGCACAAGGAACATCAGCAACGCTGGCGCGATTATCTCGCCGAGTTCGGCGACGACGATGACATCGTCGTCGTCGTCAAAGGCACCGACCGTCCGCGCATGGAGAAGGCGCTGGAGGCGTTGGCGGCGCGCGTGCAGGCCCAGCCCGACTTGTTCGATCGGCTGTTTTACAAAGTCGATCTGCGTTCCCTGCGCAATCGGGCGCTGTTGTTCCTTTCCACCGAGGAAATTCGGGCGATTCAGCATCATCTGGAGGACATGGGGCAACTGCTAAAGCACGGCTGGATTTCATGGAAATTACTGACGCTGTCGAGCTTGCTTCAGGAAGCCGTGCAACGCACCGCCAAGATGAAGCCGGGAGCGCCATTGACGGCCGACGATGAAGTATTTCTAACGCAGCTGTGGAACATCACGCGCAACGCCAAAGACGTGATCGTCGATCCCGCCAAGTACAAAACGCCGTGGGGCAGCTTGATAGCGCGTCCGCCGGAACAGAAAGACTTGTTAGCCGAGCCGCAGTATTTTTTCAGCGACCCGCCCGCGACCGGCGAGAAGTCGGCTAGACCAGCTGGAGAAACCCTGGCGTTTCTGCTGGTGCGGCCAATCAAAGAAGAAGGCTCCTTCACATACGCCCTCAAAAGCGTCACGGCCATCCGTGATATTGTAGAGCAGACACGTCTAGAATACCCTGGCGTTGAGTTCGGCGTGACCGGCTTGCCGGTGCTGGAAACCGATGAGATGACCGCGGCCGACCACGATACGCGCCTGGCTTCGTGGTTGGCCGTCGCCGGCGTTTCGCTGCTGTTTTTGCTGGTTTATCGCGGCATCTGGTATCCGCTGTTGACCGTGGCGACACTGCTGATCGGCACGGCCTGGGCGCTGGGCTGGTTGACGCTGACGGTGGGCCATTTGAACATCCTGTCGGCGACCTTTGCGGTCATGCTCATCGGTATGGGCGATTACGGCGTCTTGTGGGTGATGCGTTACGAACAAGCACGCCGTGCCGGCGCCGACGTGCGTACGGCCCTGTTGCACACGGCCACGCATGTGGCCATCGGCAACCTGACGGCGGCATGTACGCTGGCCCTGGCGTTTTTCGCGGCCATGTTTGCCGACTTCCAGGCAGTCGCCGAGTTGGGCTGGATCGCCGGCTGCGGCGTCTTGCTGTGCGCTTTCGCTTGCTTCACCATCTTGCCGGCCCTGCTCATGCTCTTTGATCGCCGCCGTCTGGAACGAGCCGGAAGCGTAAGCAACGGTCCCTCTGCTGTCGCTTACGCTTCCAGCTTGTTAACTCACCCCGCGACAGATGCCTGGCTGCCCGGACTGGCGCGGCGAGCGCGCTGGGTAGTGGCGGCCGGGCTGATACTGATGATCGGCCTGGGTTATGCGGCCTGGAAGGGCGTCCGTTACGATCACAATTTGTTGCACCTGCAAGCACGCGATCTGGACTCTGTAAAGTGGGAATTAACGCTCATCGAACACACCGCTGGCGCCAACTGGCATGCCGTCAGCTACACCGCCACGCCGCAAGAAGCGTTGGCCTTGAAGGCGCGTTACGAAAAACTGCCGGAAGTGTCGCGCGTGGTCGAAGCGGCTTCTCTGGTACCGCAAGACCAGGATGCCAAAGTCCCGTTGCTGGCCGACATCCAACGACGGTTGGCCGACTTGCCCAAGCGCGGCGAAGTCATTCCCCACCTTCGCCCCCAAAGCCGCACTTTGTTGACCTGCCTCAATACTCTGGCCGAAAAACTCCAGCCGCTCGCCAGCTCTGCCTGCGGTCCCGATGGGAAACCGACGACGCTGTTGACCGACCTGCGCGAGAGCGTCTGGAACTTGCACCGACAAATTCTCCTTGTACCCGCGGAGGTGGTGGAGAAGCGCTTGCAGGAATTTGAGCAACGCTTGGCCGGCGACCTGGCCGAAGACTTGCATCGGCTGCGCGAAGTCGCTGCGCCGCAGCCGATCACCTTGGCCGACCTGCCCACCGCATTTCGCGACCGCTATGTGGGCCGCAGCGGCAAATGGCTCTTGCGCGTCTTCGCTCGCCATTCGCTGTGGGAATTTCCCCAGCTGGAGCAATTCACCCAACAAATCCACGCCGTCGATCCGACCGCCACCGGCAAACCGTTCGGCACCGTTGAGGGGCTGCGGGCGATGAAGAACGGCTTAGAGCGGGCCGGCTTTTACGCCTTCCTTGTCATCGTGGCCGTGTTGTGGCTCGATTTCCGCAGCTGGAAACGCACCGCCGTCGCCGTGGCGCCGCTGGTCGTGGCCGTCCTCTTTTCCCTGGGCATTCTCGGCCTGTTCGGCGTGCCGCTCAATCCGGCCAACATGATTGCTTTCCCGTTGATTCTCGGCGTCGGCGTCGATAACGGCGTCCACATCTTGCACGATTATCTGCTCCGCCGCCGACCCCACCCAACCCTCCCCCAAGTTGGAGGAGGGCAGGGTGGGGGCATCAGCTATGCCATCGGACGCGGCGTACTGGTCAAAGCGCTGACGACCATGATCGGCTTCGGCACGCTGATGATCGCCAGCGAACGCGGCCTGGTGGGGCTGGGATTGATCCTGACGTTGGGCGTCGGCTGCTCGATGCTGACCGCACTC
>JAJPIY010000230.1 GCA_021324515.1 Planctomycetota bacterium | reverse complement strand
TTCGCCTGCCCGCCGCCGCCGTCCTGTTGTGGCCGCAAGTTTCTGGGCAAGTTCGGCCGCAAGCATTGCGGCGGCTGCGACCACGGGGTGGGCTGCGGCTGGTGCCCCGCTGCCAACCCCTATCTGGGCTGGCCGTGTTGCCCTGCCTGGTGTTTCTACGGTGCCCCGTTGGTTCCCGGCAACCAGGGATGCTGCGGCCGAGGCTTCTGTTGCCGGCACAAACGTAACAGGTGCGACGGCTACGGCTATCCTTATTGCGGCGGTTACGGCGGCTGGGGCATAGGCCCAGATGGCTTCGTGACGGTTGGCTTTTGTGATGACTGTATGCCGTACACTCCTCCACCGTGCGGCTGTCGCAAGTGCCAGAAACACTTCAAGCACAACCGCGGCTGGGGTTACGATTGTCCCTGGGGCGGTTGGGGTATGGGCTATGACGGCTGGGTGGACGGCGGCTTCTGTGGCTGCGTACCGCCGCCGCCGCCGCCGCCCTGTTGCTGCCGTAAGTGCCAACGCAAGCACGGCTACTCGTATGGCTACGGCTATTGCGGGTGGGACGGCTGCTACGGCTGCGCGGACCCCTACTATGCTTGCGGCGGCGGAAAGGGCAAGCATCACGGCGGCTTTGGCCTGTTCCATCGCTGCCGCGGCTGTCAGCCACCTCCGCCGCCTTGCCCGTTCTATCCTGTTCCTCTGATGATGCCTTGCATGAGTGCGGGACCGTTCTGCGCCGATTGCACCTTTGAAGGAGACGGTGTGGTCATGGGCGAGATAATCAACTAGGACATTACGGTCAAGGAAGAGCAGCGGCAGGGCGTCCGGAAACGGACGCCCTGTTTCTTTTGGGATTTCCGGCCGGGGAGGTGTATACTGAGGGGCATAGGTTCGGACAACTATACCGGACGCGGCAGGGATTGACACAGACCAAGGCGAGCGGGGGGTGTCAACCCCCCGGTAGCCGGGGGCGAGCGGGGGGTGTCAACCCCCCGGTAGCACAACCGGGGGGTTCACACCCCCCGCTCGCCCTAATGACACCCCCCGCTTGCCTTGGTGTTAGATCGTCCCGTGCCCAGGATACAAACCCCAGACGGAAAACAGATGACGCTCTCCCTCGTTGAAATGCGGCGCCTGGATGAGGATGGCTATCTCCTCCTGCAAGACTTCATGGGAGCTGACTTGCTGGCTCGGCTCCGCGATGCCATCGAGGCGCTGTTTCAAGCCGAAGGAGAAGCGGCAGGCCAGGAATTCAAGCAGGAGCCGGGCTGCCGCCGCCTGGCCAACCTCGTGGACAAGGGCGACATTTTCCGGGAAGTGATCGTCTTGCCTCGTTTGCTGGAGTATGTCCATCATGTCTTGGGGCCACATATCAAGCTGAGCAGTCTGCACGCCCGCTCGGTTAATCCGTCTGGCGGCGGCCAGCCGCTGCACGCGGACATGTCCGCCGTCGCCGACGCGCGCGGCCCCTGGGTGTGCAATACGCTGTGGATGCTCGACGATTTCACGCCGGACAACGGCGCTCCGCGCATCGTGCCCGGTTCGCACCGCTTTGGGCGGCTGCCGGCCGAAGTCCTCGCCGACCCCCGCGCCGACCACCCCGATCAGGTCTACGTTACCGGCCGGGCCGGCAGCGTTGTCGTCCTCAACGCCCACACCTGGCATGCCGGCACGACCAACCGCACGGATCGCCCACGCACCGCTTTGCACGCTTTCTACTGCCGCCGGGACAAGCCGCAGCAGCAATATCAGAAGCGTTTGCTCCGTCCCCAGGTGCAAGAAGCCCTCTCGCCTGCACTGCGAGATTTGCTGGCGCTGGATGATCCTTGGAACGATCAACTCAGCGCCGCAGTCGCCGTCCGCAGCGGTGTCTTGAAATGACCATGCCTCACGGCTTCTCTTCGTCGTTGTAATAATCAATCCATCCGATCATCATTTCTTCCCAGGTCTGATCGCCCCAATAAACGGCCTTTGTGGGATCGGGATTGTTAGGGTTCTTCGCCGAGTTGTCGAAATGGGCGACGCAGTGCAGCTTTGTGCCTTTGGGCATGGCCAACGGTTCGGCGAGGCGATAAACGCTCTGCCAGTTGAAATCATAGCGCGGCACCGATAGCAGGATTTCTTTTTTGCCATTGGGATAAATGGCTTCGTAGAGAAAGTCTTTGCCGCGCAGGTGCATGTGCGGCATGAAGTGCAACAGATGGGCGTCGCGCTCAAAAACGTGTTCGGCTTCGAGCTTGTAATTGTCGGCGCCGGCAGGAATGCGGTCGAGACGGCTAATGAAGCGCGTAGGGTAGATCGGTATGGTAAGGACGCGATGGCGTGGCGGTTTCTTGGCGAAGACCAGGGCCACGGAACTTTGATCGCGCTGCGCTTTGCCATTGGGAGTGTAGTGCATCTGGAAGACGAGCTTCGCTCCGGCGGGGACTTTTTTGGCCAAGCCGTCCGGCAGGTCCAGCGGCATGTCGCCGGGCGCAGTGCCGCACAAAACGGCGCCGGGGGCTTCCGGGTTGAAAAACTCGCCCTTGCGCTGGATGAATACGACGATATGATGGACCACGGCGGGAGCGCCAGGCCGCGCCTCGGCGCGCTGAATCCAACGGTCTTCCTTGAAGCCGGGATCGACGGTGAAGAACTGATAGGGAATGCCATCCTTGGGCGTCTTGGCTGGCACCTCATAGGGGCGCGGCATGGAAACGACTAAATCCGGCCTGCCGATGCTTCCCTCTTCCGAAAAATGGCGCGGCGGCGGCAAATCTTTGTCCGCGCCGCGCGGCGTGCCGTGGTCGATCCAGGCCAACAGCGTTTCCTTGTCCTGTTGCGATAAGCGACGATCGTTGGAGAATTTTCCGTAACGCGGATCGGCGTGCCAGGGCGGCATGCGTCCCTCGTCAACGACTTCGCGGATGGTTTCCGACCAGGCCAACGCATCCTCGAAGGTCAACAACGACATAGGGCCGATGCGACCGGGACGATGGCATTCCTGGCAATTCTTCTGCAAAATGCGGCTGACCTGTTTGGCGTAAGTGATCTGTCCGTCGGTTTTGGGCTTGGCGATGCGACCGATGCGGCAGCCGGCCGCCTCCGTCCGCGGCACCGAGACCGTTTTGCCGGCCAGGACCTCCTCGAGGGCGACAGCGAGGTCGCGGCGCGTCGGCTTGCCCGGCCGCGCGTAGCCAATGCCGAACTGATCGTCGATACGCCCCTGGTAGCGGATGATGCCGGCGTTATCCACGACAAACGCTTCCGGCGTGCGGTGGGCGCCGAGTTGGTCGGCGACTTTGTTACCGACGTCCTTGACGACCGGAAAAGGGATAGCATGGCGCCGGGCGTGGGCTGCCACACGTTCCCGGCTGTCTTGTGAATTGGCATTAATGCCCACAAAAGCGATCCCTTTATCGCTGTACTCCTTGTGCAATGCGCTCAAAACGGGCACGAATTGATTGCTAAGAGGGCATTCAACGCCGAGAAAAACGAGGACGACGGCCTTGTTCTTCTCACGCAGGGTTGACAGGGAAACGGTGTCTTGATCGCGCGGATCTTGAAGATGGAAATCGACCGCTTTACGGACCTGGCCCGGCGCTGGTTCGTTGCCAGAAACCGCCAAGACACCCAGGATGCCCAGGACGCCAAGACCAACGGCAAAAGAAGCAAAAAGCAGATAGCATCGAAGCCCGTTCATCACAGACTTGGATTTCACTCTTCTCATGGTTCTCTTTCTCCTTATCTTGTGAGTCGTCCAAGAATGCCATCGTTTGGCCGCGAGCTGTAGACGAGCACGCCGCGCCTCGCCTACAGCTGGCGGCCAAACGATGGTATTCGTGGCGTCTTGGCGATCTCTTCCAAGGCGCTACAAGCCGACACGCAGCTTGATTTTCAACGCGATTTCTTTATTAGCACGTTTGATGCCCAGAGGGACGGTTACGCCCGGCTTGAGATGGCTGGCGATGTCATACAGATCGGTGAGAGAATCGGTCCAGCGGCCATCGATGGTCAGCAAGCGATCGCCGGCCTTTAGCCCGGCCTCGGCGGCGGCGCTGCCGGCCAAGACTTCCTGGATGTCCACGCCAGCCTCGTCATCGTTTACATTTTTGCGGGCTGTCAGGCCCCATTGCGCCGCAGGTGATAACACCTTCGGGGTCGGGTCGCCAGCCGTCATAAGTTGTAGCAGTGTCGCCTCCAGCGAGCGCAAAACGTTCGCGGGTTTGTAGCCATTGGGCACGAACGTCAGCGTCTGGGCCTGATAATCAATGGTCATACGGTAGCGCGCGAAGAACGGGTAACCGACGATGCCGTACAGCGGCCCCCGTTTGCGCGCCATGAGTTCCACCAACGGATGGTCCATGACGATGGCGGGCTGGTCGGCGGCTTCCGCATTGCCGACTTGCAGTTTCTTCACGTGGACTTCGGCGATCGTGCCCAGCAACGGAACCAGCGACGTAGGCGCGTTTTTGAGGAGAGCGGTTTCCCGGGCCAGTTGGTTGTTGAGCAGGTTGATTGGCGCTCCCGTGTCGAAGAGGACGCGGTAAGGGCCTTTCCCGTTGACCCGGATCTGCACAGCCATATGGCCACTCGGAAGTGTTTCAAAGGGGACCACAAGGGGCTTGGCAGAAGGTTGCTCGGCCAGTCCGCCGCACCGGCAAAGGACAAAAAAGAGCGCCGTTAGCGGAATCATACGCCATTTCATGTCACAATCCCTCCCCCAGCTTGACGGTGATGTCCTGGGTCTTTGGACCGCGCTGAACGGTCAACGTCACCTCGTCACCGGGTTTCTTGCGGCTAACGTAGCGCTGCACGTCGGCGGCATCGAGGACGGCCCGTTTCTGAATGTGCGTGATCCGATCGCCGACTTTTACTCCGGCCCGGCCTGCCGGTCCTTGGGCGAGGACCGCCTGGACCACCGGGTTCTCCTCGTCGTCTTTCAACTCCACACCCAGGAAGCCGCGCAGCCGAAGCGGTGGGCCGGCCCGCGTGCCGAGCAAGCTGCCGACCGATTTCATCAGGCTGCCGAGCAAGTCAAGGCCGCCGCTTCCTCGACCTCCTCCTAGCGCCAGCGACGCTTTGGGTTGGTAATCAAGCGGCGTCCACACCATCTTGTCGCGTGTCAAGTCCAGTTCCAGACGAAAGCGAGCCAAGACGTCGTAGCCAATCAGGCCGTGCAGCTCCACGCCGGCTAGCCCCAGCGCGTTCATGCCCTCGATCTGCGGCGGCGTTTCAATACGGCCCTTGACCGGGGCAAGCACGACGCCGCCTTCGATCTCGAAGCGGTCGAAGGTTCCCCAGCCCTTGTTGTCAGCTTTGGTGCCGAGCTTACGGGCCACGGGTACGGCCACGAACAAGGCCGGCGCACCGGTATCGACGATGAAGTTGTACGGCCCTTTGCCGTTGATCTTGGCGCGGACGAGGACGTGTTTGGCCTTGGTCAGTCGATACGGCACCAGAAACGATTGGGCGAGCGGGGTCTGGGAACGCCCCAATGGGGCCGGCCCCTCGGCCCCTGCCGGGGTCGCCAGACCCAGCACCGCCATCACCGCACCTGCCCACAGGACTTTCATGGTGAAGCTCCCAGGTTGCACAATTTCGGGATGAAGCAACACTTCTGCGATTATACACTGGGCACAGGGAGATTTGACATTTTTTCCCCTTTCCCCCCCACCCCAACCCTCCCCCACAAGGGGGGAGGGAGAAACAAGGCTCCCTCCCCCACAAGGGGGGAGGAAGAACCATTCCCCCCCACCCCAACCCTCCCCCACAAGGGGGGAGGGAGAAACAAGGCTCCCTCCCACACAAGGGGGGAGGGAGAAACATTCCCCCCCACCCCAACCCTCCCCCACAAGGGGGGAGGGAGAAGCAAGGCTCCCTCCCCCACAAGGGGGGAGGGAGAAACAAGGCTCCCTCCCCCACAAGGGGGGAGGGAGAAACAAGGCTCCCTCCCCCCTTGTGGGGGAGGGTTGGGGT
>JAJPIY010000074.1 GCA_021324515.1 Planctomycetota bacterium | reverse complement strand
GTCGCCCTCGTCGGTGTTGACCAGCATGTTGACGCCGAAGATAAGGGCTTGCGGCGGGCCGGTGCGGTCGTTGTGGACCAAGAACTCCGCAACGACCACGGTGCCGCCCGGCGCCAGGGCGGCGAAGGTCTTGTGCAATAGCCGGCGGCTGCGTGCTGCGCCTTCGCTGTGGAGGATGTGGCCGAGAATCGCAATGTCGTGGCCGCTGCCGAAGTCGGCCTGGTGCAGATCGCCGCCAACAAATTGGTAGCGATCCGCCACGCCTTCACGCTGGGTCACACGCCGCGTCACTTCTAAGACACTCGGCCAATCCACTGCGGTCACGCGGACATGCGACGATTTCTGGGCCAGAAGGATACTCCACACGCCGGAACCAGCTGCCAAATCAAGTACGCGCACGGGTTTCGTCGTTTGGGCGACACCGAGTGCATCAGCCAATGCCTGGGCCGTCGCGCGGTTGAACCAGAAGAGATCTTCGACGAACTGCTGAAAGAAAGTAGCTCCCTCCTCTTCGCGGTTGACGTGGGCGGCCGGTTTGCCGGTACGGACGATGTCGCTGAGCTGCATCCACTTGGGCAACAGCTGCGAGCTGGTGTGCTGTATCATGCCGCCGCGATAGTCGGGCTTGCCGCGCACCAGATACGTCGCACTTTCCGGGGTCAGCGTGTAGCGTCCCTGTTCATCGCGGCGGAGCAATTCCAGTCCCACCAGAGTATTCAGCACGGCCCACAGCCCGCGCCGCGATGCGCCGGTCTCGGTTTGGAGTTGTTCGATGGTCCGCGGTCCTGTATCCAACACATCAAAGATGCGATGACGGACGGCCGCTTCCAGAATCAGCGGCGGCGCGTAGCCCCACATGAATTGCAGGATGCGCTCCGGCGTGACGGGCTTTTTGCTTTCGTGAGACGTCATGCTTTGCACTCTCCACTAAAGGCTTGTTGGAGCAGTTTGCGAACCGCGTTGGTGGTGCGCTGGCGCAGCAGCGCCGTTTTCATTTCCGCCAACGCCGCTGCGTTGCAGCCGGCCAGGGTTTGTCGGGCAGCGGCGAGTTGGTTGACCGGCACACTCAGTGTATCGATGCCGAGGGCAGCAAGGGCCAGAGCACCGAGCGGATCGGCGGCGATTTCTCCGCAGACAGATATTGGCCGCCCGGCGGCGTGGGCGGCGGCGGTGATATCGTGAAGCAGGCGGATCATGCCGGGGTGGAGTGCGTCGGCTTGGCGGGCCAAGAGCGGATCGTCGCGGTCCATTCCCAAAGCGGAAGCGGCGAGATCATTGGTACCGATGGCGAAGAAGGAGACTTGCTCGGCCCACGTCGAAACCAGTGAAGCCGCCGCTGCGGTTTCGATCATTACGCCCAGGGGCACATCGGCGGCGAAGGGCAGTCCTTCCGCCGTCAGGCTGTCGCGGGCCTTCGCCAGCGTTTCCAGTACAAAATCGAGCATTTCGCTGCTGGTGACGAGCGGCACGAGGATGCGTACTGGCCCTACAGGGGAAGCACGCAGGATGGCCCGGACTTGGTCTTGGAACAGCTGTTGCAACGGCGGCGAGTCCAGCACTAGCCGCCAATCGAACGGCCGCGCCGCTGCCGAGCCAAAGTGCGAGTAGGCTGCCAGTTTATCTGGACGCAAATCGAAGGTGCGGATTGTGACAGGTCGGCCAGCCATGATATGCAGCAGCTTGCGATAGATTTCGAGCTGCTCGTCCTCGGTCGGCAAGGTACGGCGCGCCAAAAAGAGAAATTCACTGCGATACAGACCGACGCCGCTCGCCCCCAGGTTGCAAGCGGAACGCGCCTCGTACAACAGGTTGATATTGACTTCGATGCGTGGCAACCCTGGCGGCGGCGGCGGCAGAGGAGCAATTTCTCGGCCGGCCGCGGGTCCAAGAGGGCTGAGCGGCATCACGCACACGGGTGCCGGATCGAGCACCACTGTACCGGCAGTGCCATCGACCAACAAAAGCCGGCCGGACTGCGCCAAAGGCGCGAAATCAGCGAATTGGCCCACCATAGGAATGCCGAGGCTGCGCGCCAGAATGGCGGCATGGCTTTGCGGCCCGCCGTGCTCGACGACGACGGCGGCCAAGCGGTCGAGATCAACAGCGAACAACTCCATCACCGACGCTTCACGCGCCACCAGCACCAGGCGGTCGCCGGTCGGGTCGGCCGGCTGCCGCGGCCGCAGTTGCCATAAGATGCGATGGAAAACATCTTTGATATCGTAAATGCGCTCATGGAAGAACGGGGTCGCCACTCTTTGCAGAGCGGCGACGTATTTATCCAGCGTGGCCAACAAGGCGCCTTCGGCAGAGGCGCCGGCTTCCAGGCAAGCATCTAGATCACGCTCGATCGTACGGTCCTGCATAATCATCAGCTGCGCTTGCAGGATGGCGCCGTGGTCCTCGCCGACCAACTCGGAAATGCGCTGGCTTAGGTGGGTAATCTCTTCCCGCGCTCGCTGCATGGCTTCGATGAGCCGACGGCGTTCCTCGACGACGCCGCATCCTTTGTCTGGAATGTCGCGCCGCCATTCCTCGACGGCATCGACTACATATGCTCGGCCCAGCCCGGTGCCGGGACTGAGAGGCGTGCCGCTCAGTTGATTCCTCAGCCCTGCTTCTTCAGACCGCCGAGGTACTGGACCGACTGGGTGAACGACGGCGGACACTTGATCGAGCAACAGCGCGTCGCCGACGAGCACAGCCAGCTGAGCGGCCACGGTTACCAGGGTGCGTACTTCGCTGGGGGAGAATTGGCGCGGCTCGCGCGTCTGCACCACCAGTACGCCTTGCAACGTACCGCCTTCGATCAGAGGAACACCGAGAAACGAGTGATAGGGATCTTCGCCAGCCTCCGGGAAATATTTGAAACGCGGATGAGCGAAAGCGTCGGCCACGGCCACAGGCGCCAGCTGCTGCGCTACCAACCCGGTCAAACCTTCATCTAGCCGCATGCGGACTCGACCGATCGCTTCAGGTTTCAGACCGACAGTAGCCGCGAGGACCAGTTCACCTCCTCGTGTATCTCCACCCATTTCCGAGGAGGCTGGAGGAGGAGGTACGTAGAAATACACCGAACAGACCGCGGTATGAAAACGACCTTGAATGAGACGGACGATGTTCGCCAGCGTCTCGCTCGAATGATGGCTGTGGGCCACCAGTTGACTGATCTCTTCGAGCGTCAGCAGCAGAGAACCTTCGTAAGTGGTGCCGGACTCACTCATGTCCGTCGCGTCCTCTCATCTAACGGCGGCGGATGATGCTCGATTATCCGTCTTCAGACGCATCAAGGGAAGAGGGAAAACCTTAACAGGAACTACCAAGTTACCAAAAACAGCTACACCAGACGCGGTAGAGATCGACACAAACAAACATAGGCGAGCGGGGGGTGTCAACCCGCCGGTAACACCACCGGGGGCGAGCGGGGGGTGTCAACCC
>JAJPIY010000295.1 GCA_021324515.1 Planctomycetota bacterium | reverse complement strand
TGGTTGTTCGGCTACAAGTTCTCGGTGACGGTGTGGGTCGGCTACATCGCCTGCTTCGGCATGGCCACGGCCACCGGCATCATCATGCTCGTCTACTTGCGCGAGGCCGTCGCCCGCGCCGGCGGACTGGAAAAAATGACGCTGCAACAACTGCGACAAGCAGTGATGAATGGGGCGGTCCACCGCTTGCGCCCCAAACTGCTGACCGAAGGCACGATGATTCTCGGCCTGGCCCCGCTGTTGTGGAGCAGCGGCGTCGGCGCCGATGTCATCAAACCGATGGTCGTGCCGGTGCTGGGAGGCATCCTCATCGCTGATGAAGTGATCGACCTGTTTTTGCCCGTGCTGTTTTACTGGGAGCGCCGCCGGCGCTGGCAGCGGCTCCACCCACCCGCGCTTTGGGAAGGGCAACCCTTGGAGGTCTTCTCATGATTCGTCGTCGTTTTGCGTTCACTTTGATCGAATTGTTGGTGGTGATTGCTGTCATCGCCATCCTGATCGGCCTGCTGCTGCCGGCCGTGCAGAAAGTCCGCGAGGCGGCTGCCCGCACGCAGGACGCCAACAATCTCAAGCAACAATGTCTCGCCCTGCACAACTGCAACGACACCTACGGCATCCTGCCGCCGGTGTACAACAACTTCCCCAATCCCAACGGCGCGATGGGACCGCCCGCCGGCATGGGCACACTGCAATATTTCTTGCTGCCCTTTCTGGAACAGCAAAACCTGTACAACTCGGTGACGATGACTTCCGACAACGCCATGAATTCGCCCCTCAAAGTGTTCATGGGGCCGGCCGATCCGACCATGCCGGCCAACGGCCTCGTCACCATGATGGGTGGTCTCTACGGCGGTTGCAGCTATGCTTCCAACTACCTCGTTTTCGGCAATACGCCAGGCGGTTCGGCGAAAATCCCGTCCACGTTCAGCGATGGTACGTCGAACACGATTGTTTTCGGTGAACGGTTCACTGTTTGTGCGGGAATGGCGGTCGGCTGGCAGATGGGCATGTGCGGCAACCCGCCGACCTGGCCCTACTACTACACGCCCGCCAACGATTACCTGAATTTGCCTTTGCCGCAACTGGCTCCGAACATCAATGCTTGCGACCCAATGAGTTTACAGTCGCCCTATACCGGCGGCATCATGGTAGGCATGGGCGACGGCAGCGTCCGCCTCGTCCCTTCGGGCATTTCGCCGTACTCGTGGAACCTGGCCCTTAATCCCAACGACAGGCTGACGTTTGACGGCAGTTGGTAAAGCAGATAACGGGGTGAACTGCCCATGAGGCGTTTTCGTTGGCACGATTGGCGACTTGGCCTGGGGGTGTGGTTGGCCCTCCTGGGCGGGGTCGGCATTGCGCCTCAAGCACGCGCCGGATGCGAGGCCCCCATGGTCGTTACCGGGCCGAGCGCGGAAACAGCGCACCAGGCCGCCGTTGACTCCTTGTCGAACGCCGCACCCCTTCGGTTCCCTCATTATTCCATGCCCGGCCCTCGCCCCTGCTCCGGGCCGCACTGTTCACGCGCGCCGCTGGCGCCGCCGACTTCTCCGGTAACAACCGTGGCGCCAAGCCAGGAGTGGGCTTGCTTCGCTGTCGCCTCTAACGATGTCTCCCCCCCAGGCGCGGCTTATCGCCTGGAGGATGATCCGCACAAGCCGATATGCCGCACCTTCGGCGTCTATCATCCGCCTCGCTGATCAATTTCCACGATTACTTAATTCTCTTGTATCCGGCCCAAACAGGCTGCGCACGCAGACAAAGTGCGCCGCTTACGAACAGTTTGCGTCCTTATGTACTTACGTTCTCTTTTTTGTCTGAAAGGTTTCGCCATGACACGTCAACGTTCCGCGTTCACTTTGATCGAACTGTTGGTGGTGATTGCCATCATCGCCATCCTGATCGGCCTGCTGTTGCCGGCCGTGCAAAAAGTCCGCGAAGCAGCGGCCCGCGCCCAGTGCCAAAACAACCTTCATCAACTGGTCTTAGCCGCCCATAACGCCCAGGACACCTACAACTGTTTGCCGCCTGGATTTGGATGGTTTCCCAACGGCGGTTCGGTTCGCGGTCAACAGGGTCAGGCGCTGGGCACGGCGCTGTTCCTTTTGTTGCCTTTTATGGAGCAGCAGAACCTCTATAACCTTTGCCAGGTGCCGGCCAATTCCGTTCCGGGTGCGGGGGGAGGCAACTTCGATACCGCCGGGCTGGGTAATGTCTTGATTTATTTCGCTGAGGCAGGATTAACGCCCGTCGTACAAAACACGACCATCAAGAACTTCCTTTGCCCTTCTGATCCGAGCACGGGCAACTGGAGGGGCAGCGGCCCCTATGGTCTACCGGGCGGATCTTACGATTGCTCCTACGCCGAGAACTGCTTTGTATTCATGAACGCACCTCTGTTCACGTCTCAAGCAGTTCTCGGCAACCTTCCTGCGGCAGTTCAAGGGAACCCTCGTATTCCCGCCACTTTTACGGACGGCACCAGTAATACCGTCCTCTTCGCCGAGAAGTACGCCGCCTGTGGCCCGATGTCCGGAGGAGCACCCAGCGGGGGAAACATCTGGTTCTCCCCCTGGGGGCCGTGGAACGGACCTTATTTCGCTGTCCCCTGCTTCGACATGGGTGATTGCTATGGCAAAAGCAGCTTCGGCCCCGGTCAGCCGCCCATGATTCCGCTCTGGCAGCAACAGCCCAATCCGTGGCAAAACGCCTGCAATCCCTTGCTGCCTTCGACCGGACATACGGGCGGCATGAACGTGGGCCTGGCCGACGGCAGTGTAAGGTTCGTTTCCCAAGGCCTGAGCGTGTTCACCTGGTCGCTGGCTTGCAATCCGCAGGATGGCTTGCCCATGCCCAGCGATTGGTAACGACAACAAGCTACGGGGCCGCCTCGCCGCGGCGAGGCGGTCGTTTCCTCCAACAAGTTTTTCCTTTGGGGAGTCATTGTCATCATGAAAGAGAAGGAATGGAGGGTGAGAAACTTCTTGACAAGCGTGCTGGCCGGAGGATTGTTCTTCCTGCTCAGCGGGTGCGACTTCTTCGACAACACCGGCACCGTCTCGGGGACGGTGCGCTACAAGGGGCAGCCCTTGACCGAAGGGAGCGTGAGCTTTGTCAACGAGAAAGGCCAAGTGGCCACGGGGACCATCGACAAGTCCGGACGTTATGTGGTATCGCGTGTGCCGGTCGGCCCAGCGAAAGTCACCGTGCAGGTTGTTAGCAGCGAGGGACCGCCGCCCATGTCTTTTCTCGGTGTTCCCAAGGCGAGCCCAAAAGACGCGATCGGGCCGAAGGTCCCCTTGCGCTATAGCACGGCCGCGACCAGCGGCCTGCAACATACCGTGACCAAAGGCAAACAGGAATTCAACATCGACCTCACGGAGTGAAAAGACGCAGTCGACCTGGCCAAAACGGGAGGGCAGGTCTTGCATTGTTCGCGTTTTTTACAGGACCGAGCCTCATGATGAATGGCAAAGCTAGAGTGATAGGCGTGCTGGGACTGATGCTGTTCCCGGCCGTTGTCGATGCCCAGGAACTGCGGCCCAAAGCATCGCCATCGGACGTTGACGGCCGCAGGCCGTTCGGTTTCCAACCGGACCAGCGGGAGCACTTCCTGACTTTACTGTTGCTGGACCAACCCCCTATGCCTGCCCAAACCTCGGAGCGTTTACCGATGTTGACGAATGAGCAAGCGTGGAAACGTCTGCCTGGTGCGCCCGCCGCGGTGCAACCGTTACCGGCTTGGGCGCGCCAGTTAGCTGGTCCTTTGCCGTTGACCACCGCTCGCATGTTGGAGTTGGATGCGCTGCACCGTAGCGGCAAACGGCTGGGACCCAAGCTGCGCAGCCTGGTTCGCTGGGCTGCGGCTGACGCCAATCATTGCGACTATGCCAAGGCCATCGCCCTAGCTGATCTCCAGCGGGCCGGCGCCTCTCCGGCCGAGTTGCGGCTGCTCACCAGCGAGCCGAATCGGCTTGCGCCGCAACAGCGTGCAGCGGTTGACTTCGCCCGCAAGATGATGCGCCAGGCTTACACCGTCACCGATGAAGAAGTCAAGCAACTCCTGGGGTTCTTCGGTGAAGAACAGGTTGTGGCCCTGGTGGCGCTATTGGCCCACGCCAGTTTCCAGGACCGCCTCTTTCTGGTGCTGAATGTCCACATGGGGCCGGAAGGGCCGTTGCCTCCTCTGGAGGTGCAGTTCGCCAAGCCCCAGCCGCCGAAGCCGGCCGCCCAGGGAAGTCGGCCTGCTGCGCAGACGGCGCGGAGCATTTCTGACGCGAAGGACGCTGGCGGAAATAGCGAATGGTCTCTTTTGCGGCAAAGCGTGGATGAGCAAAAGAAACGATCCGGCCGCATCCGTGTGCCCTCCAAGGAAGACGTCCGCAAACGCCTCGGCGATGGTCATCCGGGATTGTGGCAAACGGACATCGTTTGGAGTCGCGTTTGTTATGGGTATCAGCCGGAGTTGACGCAAGCGTGGTTCGATTGCGTCGCCGCCTTTCGCCAAGAGGCGGGACTCGACCGCATCTTCGAGCAAGAGTTGTTTTGGATCGTCACCCGATCGCTGCACTGTTTTTACTGAATGGGCCACGTCGAGATGTGTCTCGCGGTCGCGGGGCTAAAGGAAGACGAGGTCAACGCGGTGACGCGGCGTCTGGCCGGTGAGTGGTCGGTTTTTTCGCCAGCAGAACGGGCCGCCTTTGCCTTCACACGCAAACAGGCCCACGATCCCGCGTCCATCACCGACGCCGACGTGCGGGAATTGGAACGCCATTATGGCCGGGACAGGGCGTGGCACATCATCTGGTGGGCCTCGCGCTGTCATTACATGAC
>JAJPIY010000070.1 GCA_021324515.1 Planctomycetota bacterium | reverse complement strand
CGGTAGCCGCGGAGTCGGCCGGAATCGAACCATTTACTGACCGTCCGGGGCGCGACCTTACAGATTTTCGCGACTTGCCCGGTGGTGAAAACCTTTTTCATGGCAGGCACTCCATAACGAGTATTTGCTGAGTCCCCTCCCCGGCCGGCGGACGCGGGGGCACGGCTGGGGAGTATTCCCGCCCGTCCTGGCGCGCCCGCGGGTCAACGGCACGCGCAACGCCGGACCAGCGTGGCCGGCGACTGGCAGGCGGGCCTACCAAAGGGACAGACAAGCGTCGCGTGGCACCGGACCGCAGCGCGGGGGCTGGCGAGCGGGGGTGGCGGGTTGTCTTCCGCCTCGGCTACAGAAGTAAATCGGCACGCGGACCTCCCAAGATAAGAAAAAGCCCATAGCCTGGGGAGGTTCTGCCGGTTTGCTTTGCTGTGCCCATTCCACTCCTTACCCCAATTGCCGCTATTGCGGCGACGGCACGGCGGAGGGCTAGCGCTAACAAAGAAGAGCAACAAAGGAGTTGAACCGCCTGTCCTGTTCCACTCTTATTGTAGAGGCGCAGACAAGGGGATGTACCAGATTTTTCAGCAGCCGAGTTTCTTACGAAACACCACCATGTCATCGCCGTCGCTGTAATAATCACGCAGTACGCCCGTGATCTCGTAACCGTGTTTGAGATAAAACTTCCGCGTTAGTTCGTAGTGCGGCAGCGATGATGTCTCGATGAAGAGCACGCGGGCATTACGCCGGCGCATATCGTCCTCGGCATAGCGGAGGAGCTTGCTGCCGATGCCGTGGGCATGGATGTCCCGCCGGACGGCAATCCAATACAGATACCAGGTACGGTCGGTCATGGCTGCCGGCGCGTAATAGGCGTAGCCCAGGATGCGCCCCTGATCCTCATAGACGACGGCGATATGTCCGTGCTCGTAAGCTCCCGCATGATAATCGCTGAGCACCTCCTGGAGTGCTTCGATTTCGTGGGGTTTGAAAACGCCGGTGCCTTCGGTCAGCTGAAGCAGGTGCGGCGTGTCGGCAGGGATAGCGGGTCGGATCATGGTTGGCTCCTTCGTTTAGCCGCGAGCCGTAGGCGAGCGCAACAGCTATAGCGCTCGCCTACGGCTCGCGGCTAAACGAAATCCTACCGCGCGGCGCCGGATAACGGGAGACAATTGATGAAGAAATATGTTCTGTTTTGCCTGCTCTCACTGACACCGACATCTGCGCAAACGGCCGAAGAATTGCAAGCCGGCGCTGCTTCTGTGGACATCACGCCGCCAGTAGGTTTTGCCATGTGGGGCTACGCGGCACGGAAGGACCAACCCAGTCTCGGTGTCCGCGATCCCCTCCGTGCTCGCGCTCTCGTTTTGGCTGCCGCAGAGAAACGCCTCGCCCTGGTCAGCCTCGATCTCGGTCGAGCACCAACGCGCGCTTCGATGGCTATCATCCGCCAACGCCTTAAGAATGTCGGCATCGAACACCTTTTTCTGGTTGCCTCCCACACGCATCACGGCCCTGTCCTGGAGCTGGACAACTGGCCTTCCGAGAAAAATTCCTACGTCCGCCAGCTGGAGCAGAAACTTGTGGACGTTATTGGGAACGCAGCAAAGGCGGCAAAACCTGCACGCCTTGGCATTGCCTCGAAGCAGACGAAACGCAACCGCAATCGCCACTCCAAACGCGACGATGCTCCGGTCGATCGCGAACTGCTGGTGCTGCGTGTCGAAGACCAGGACGGTAATCCCATCGCTCACGCCGTCAATTTCGCTGCCCATCCGACGCTGCGCGACATTGCCGAACGCAAATTCTCCGCCGATTACCCCGGCGTCCTTGCCGATCTGGTGGAGAGGGAGACGAAAGCGCCGTGCCTGTTCTTGCAGGGCGCAGCCGGCGATCTTTCGGCCAACGTCCCCGGCGGAGGCAGTGCAGACCAATTTGGGCTGGCGTTAGGGCGCGAGGTGTTGGCGCTGGTGAAAGACATCCGCTGTACGGCAAGGCGAGTGGGGGGTGTTGCTCCCTCGGTGCTCCAGATGCGCGAAGAGGACTTCATCTTCAAGCCGCGCCTGAACCTATCGAATCCTCTGGTCCTCGCAACGCTGAATCAAGCATTTTTTCCGGAATTAATCGCCTTTTACGAGCGCGAATATCGGCAAGGTGTGCGGCCCCATCTCACCGTGGCTTTACTCGATGGCAGCATCGGTTTCGTCGGCGTCTCTGGTGAGTTTTTCTGTGGCCATGCTCTCAGCCTGAAACGCCGGGCACGGCTCGAGCACCTGTTTTTCCTGGGATATTGCAACGATTATCAGCAGTATTTCCCGACAATCGAAGCGGCTAGCGAGGGCGGTTACGGCACCTTACCGCCGGTGGCCAGCGCCGAAATCGGCGCTGGCGAACGCATCATGGATCGCGCCTTAATTCATCTGTACCAGATGCGCGGAAAATTGATCGACCGCCCGGCAGCGCAACCATGAGGGCCTACCCCATGCTCCCTCAGAAAAAGAGATAAAAAACCTCATCATCATCTTTATTAGGTATATCCGTCTTGAGTTGGCGTTTGTGGCCGTTGATGTTCTACGTTCCTGCCGACCTTCAACGACCTGATCCAAAACAGGCGGCTACTCGACCAGTCCCAAAAGGCGCAGATTGGCGGTGGGCTGGGCGCCGGGATTGATATTGATGGCAGCAGCCCCATTAGTAGTGATCGTATCGGCGATAATTTGGCCGCCCATCACGTTGCTGCTAAGGTTTGTCGTCAGGGACACATTCGCATGGGCGGCGTAAATGGTCCCTGTCACATTGGCGCTGCCTTGTGCATTGAGAGTTACCGAGGGAGCCGGATTGAGAGACGTGCCGCGTTTCTGGAAGATGCAGAGACCACAATAGGGGCCATAGGCCGGCGGGGTGATGGTGACAGCCCCATAGGTACTCACCTTAATTATGTCTGTGGAGGCGTTGCTCCAATTGTTATAAATCATGATTCCACCGACTGTCATGATATTGACCCATCCGGATACCTGAAAACCATTTGCGTTCAAGTAATAAATACCTGGTGTGCCATCGCTATTGCCCAGACGGACAGTTATAGGGTTTAAGAGGGTGCCGCCGCTGATTTGAATACCCTTATTGTAAACCCCAGGGAGACAGGTCACCGTGTTGCCGTTCCAGACCAGGGTTTGAAGCGGACCTGGATTGGGAGGCGGCAGATAGCGGAGCGGATCGGGGGAGGGTGGACTGGTAACAATAGTGGCCTCCGAACCGCCTAAGCCGGATAGGAGCGAGAGAACATTGGCTGACAGGCTTCCTACAGACGGATTAAGGATAAACTGCGTTGCTGCTACGGTGCTGGTTATGTTGAGTGCGGAAGAACTACCCGAATTGACCTGGATAGTGCCGTTGACTGTAAGACCGCCCAAACTGGCAACGTTCAAGGCACCGGCGGCGTTCAGGCTCAGTGCGATCACGCCGTTACTTTTAAGGGGCGTACAGCGGCCGCGCGCTACAGCGCGGGCGCGGACGGGAGAAGTGCCGGTGCCCAAAACGCCGCTGAACAGATGAGCGACATTGTACTGGATCAGTACTTCGATATAGCCAGGCGGGATCGTCTGGCCGGCGTTGGGGCCGCCCTGATACTTCTGAGGCGAAGTATGGACAGTGACGACAGACTGAACGCCGTCGTTGGCAAAACCATTGGCCGAGGCCGTGGCTAAGGCGCTGGCCAGGGCCGTACCATTGACATCGATCCCTTGATTGGTGAGGTAATTGCAGTAGAGATCGTCGGCGCCAGCTAGGGCCGCAGCATCGGCTGCGGCCTGAACGTGGCGCCGCGCTTCCATCAGCGTACCTCCATCGATGACCAGCGCTGCTACGCCCACCAGGAGGGCTAAGCAGAGGGCCGTCAACGGAGCTATTGCTCCGCGGCGAAGGAGAAAGCGGCGAGGCAACCAACTGGAGGGCATCGACCCTGTCTCCACGAGGGGATTCAGCCCAAGCGTAGATCGCTTCTTTCGCTTTGTCAAATCAGTGCTCTATTTGGGGCGGTGAAGTTCCGCCTCCAACTCTTCGCTGACCTGCACGGGATAAGAGGGGCATGGTCCCAAGGCCAATAATTCCGGGGGCAATCGGCGCAATTGTTCAGCACAACGACGACGGCTTGCTTCCAGAGAGGGCAATGCTTCGATAAGTTCGCCGCCACGCAGCACAGGCGCTAGCAATGGCTCGCCTTGCTCTTGCGAGGTCGCTTTGACGATGCGATCGCCGGAGAACGTTCCGCTCGCGTCTTGTCGGCGATAGACCTGTTTGGGATAGGGATAAGTTGCTTTGCCGCTGGACAATTTGAACCGCCCAACCGTTCCTTGCGGCGTCTCTTGTTCGACCAGCTTGTACACAACGTTTAGGGTCGGTTCGTCCCGGCTGGTGACCAATTCCGTGCCCACGCCAAACACATCAATGGGCGCCCCCGCGGCGAGCAGATCGGCGATCTTGTACTCATTGAGATCGCCGCTGGCGACGATCTTCACGGCCTGCCGACCAGCCCCATCAAGAATGGCGCGAACCTCCTTGCTGAGTCGTTCCAGGTCGCCGCTGTCCAGGCGGACGGCCTGCATAGCCGCACCCGAAGCCACAGCCTTGCATGCCCCTTGTATGGTATCATAAGTATCCAGAAGCAACGTAGAATGATCCGGAAAGAGTTGGCCGAATTTGCGGAAGGCTTCTTGCTCATCCGTGAAACTCATGATCCAGGAATGGGCCTGCGTGCCCAGAGTGGGGAGGCCGAGCAGCCGGCCGGCCTCGGTGTTGCTTGTACCAGTACAACCGGCCAGGTAGGCGGCTCGCGCCGCCAACAAGCCCGCTTGCGGGCCGTGCGCCCGCCGTGAACCGAAATCAAAGACCGGCCGGCCCTGGGCTGCCGTCACGATCCGCGCTGCCTTCGAGGCAATTAGTGTCTGGACCGTCAATGCCGTAATCAGATATGTCTCAACGATCTGTGCCTGCATGAGCGGTCCGCTTACTCGCAGCAACGGTTCCCCTGCGAAGACGACGGTGCCTTCCGGAATGGCCCACACGTCGCACTCAAAACGAAAGTGCTCCAGACGCTCGAACCAGTCGTTCGGCACATAGCGGAAGGCGGGATGTTCCCGCAAATAAACGATCTGTTCGGGGGCGAACGAGAGATGTTGCAGGTAATGAATGGCCTGCTCCAGCCCGGCGGCCACGAGATAATTGCGGCACGAGGGCAGCCGGCGGACCCACAATTCGAACGTGGCATGTTCGTCGGCCATGCCGTACACATGATAGCCAGCCGCCATTGTTAGCTCATACAGATCGGTGATAAGGCCCAGATGGCGATCATCGGGATTGAGAGATTGCGTCATCGCTTGCCTGCCTTTCTCCGAGCATAAGAGATTGATTTTATCGTTGGCCAAGACAAGAAGGCAAGGAATTGGCCGCCGCAGTCGGCGGAGAAAGCGCCGAGGCAATGAGCTTGATGGGAAAGAGCTGCGAAAACTGGAAACAGTTGTTGGACCAATGGCAAAGTCGCCTGGACAGCGCGGAAAAACGGGCGCTTCTTGTCTCTTTTGGAAGGAACTGTATCTTGAAAGACGCTGTTGCAAATAGGGACCGGCCCATTGGCCCTTTTAGCGCTGTACGCGTGCCGAGACGCCTTGGGCCAGGGCTTCTACCTCTTCCAGCCGCGCCATCGTTACATCGCCGTGATAGGTGGTCAACAGCGCTCCGTGCGCCCAACCCAGCCGCAGCGCCTCTTCAGGAGAACGGCCCGCGAGCAAGCCGTAGATGAACCCCGACGCGAAACCATCGCCTCCCCCAATACGGTCCAAGACATCGAGATGGCAGGTGGGACTGACATATCTCTGCCCTTGCAGCCATAACACCGCTGCCCAGTCATGACGGTTGGTCGAGTGAACTTCGCGCAACGTCGTCGCCACCAATTGGATATTGGGAAACTCCTCCACGACGCGGTCGATCATCTGAAAGAAAGCGTCTGGATCGAGCTTTGACCGCGCGGCCACATCAGGCCCAGGGATGCCCAGGCCCTGTTGCAGATCTTCCTCGTTGCCGATGAGGGTGTCCACGTGGGAAGCGATACGCCGTAACACCTGCTGAGCGCGTTCCAGGCCGCCGGCAGCCTTCCATAATTTAGCTCGATAATTCAGGTCGAATGAGCGGACGGCGCCATGTTCCTTGGCGGCGTACATGCCTTCGAGAATCAGTTCGGCAGTGGTCTCCGAAAGGGCGGCGAAGATGCCGCCGGAGTGGAACCAGCGCACACCGCCGGCAAAGATGGCCGGCCAATCGAAATCACCTGGTTTGAGCAAGGCGCCGGCCTCATTGGCCCGGTTATAAAAGACGACCGGAGCACGGACGCCGTGGCCGCGATCGCTATAGACCGTGGCAATATTGGGGCCGCGCACCCCGTCATGCTCGAACCATTTGTAAAACGGCGTAACGCCGGTTTCCCGCACCCGCGTCTGGACCAATTCGCCGATGCCGTACTTAACCATGGCCGTGGCGATGCCGGTGCGCAAGCCGAAGCAATCGGCCAAGTTGGCGGCGACGTTGTACTCACCGCCCGAGACGTAGACGTCAAACGAACGGGCCTTGCGAAAGGGCACTACCCCCGGATCAAGCCGGTGGACCAGCGCTCCCAAGGCCAAGAAATCGAGTTGACAAGGATCGGTGCGAATCGTGAGGCCATTCATGTGACTTTTGAGTTCGTGTAAGTTAGGGGAGATTTGACACCTTGGCGCGCGGGGTTGTGTTAGCAGGGCGAGCGGGGGGTGTGACCCCCCGGTTGCACTACCGGGGGGGTCACACCCCCCGCTCGC
Organism: Planctomycetota bacterium; assembly: GCA_021324515.1. Taxonomy (GTDB): domain Bacteria; phylum Planctomycetota; class Planctomycetia; order Gemmatales; family Gemmataceae; genus JAJPHU01. The sequence continues at coordinate 1,796 of JAJPIY010000070.1, read as the reverse complement.
CCTGTTAACACAACTCCGCGCGCCTATGTCTGTGTACAAAAAGCATTCTAGCGGCCGCCATAGCCACCTAGCATATTGCCACCCATGCCACCCATCATGGGCATGGCCCCTAATCCACCCATACCGCCGCCCATGCCTCCCATGTTCATGGCGCCGACGTTGGGCACGCCGCCCTGACCGATCCCTCTCCGTTCGGGGTCAAGATCCGGATTGAGGCTTTCGGGATACTTGGGCGGACTGCTGAATCGGCCGTCGGCCAGGGGCGGCACGACCAATTCTTCGGGACGCTTGGGCGGCCGCAGGGGGATATCATTGCGGTGGGCGCAGCCCAAGACCGCCAAGGCCATCAGCAGCGTTAATTCGAGCCTTTGCCGCAACCGGCACATGGCATCTCCCGCGCAGGTGCTGACATCTTCTTGTCCGGCGAGAACTATACCTTCTCAGCGCGTTGGGTCAAGTTATACTTGGCACGGGTAGTTGTGACACTTTTCTCTCTCTTGCTCGCTCTAACCCTTTCCTTGTGAGGAGAAGTTTTATCGGCTTTCCGTCTAGGGGTATTGCCTGCTTAGAAAGGCGCATCGCCGTTTTCCAGTCGGCAGCGCTTCTACGAAGCGCCGCCAATTCCGTGGGGTTATTTTTTCCCTTGCGCCGCCGCAAAGCGTTTGGCCACCTCGTTCCAGTTGACGACCTTCCACCAGGCATCGAGGTAATCACCGCGGCGGTTCTGGTAACGCAGGTAATAAGCGTGCTCCCAGACATCGACGCCAAGCACCGGCGTCAGGTTTTGCATGTACGGGCTATCCTGATTGGCCGTGCTGATGATCTCCAGCTTGCCGTTGTGCAGCACCAGCCAGGCCCAACCGCTGCCGAAACGATTGAGCCCAGCCTCTTTGATCTTGCTCTTAAACGTAGCAAAATCACCGAAGGTCGATTTGATTGCCTCGGCCAGTTGCCCGCTCGGTTCGCCGCCGCCTTGCGGACTCATGATCTGCCAAAACATCTCGTGGTTGGCGTGTCCTCCGCCGTTGTTGATGACCTTTTGGCGGATATTTTCGGGCACGCTGTTGATTTCGCGCAGCAACTGCTCAATCGATTTGGCTTGCAGGGCGGAATGTCCCTCCAGAGCAGCGTTGAGATTGTCCACATACGCCTTGTGGTGCTTGCCGTGATGGATCTCCATCGTCATCTTGTCGATAGCAGCCTCAAGGGCGTCAGCAGGATAAGGTAGCGGGGGCAGTGTAAAGGCCATCGGTGTCTCCTCCCTCAAAGATGTCACTCCTCGCCCGGCCCCGTCGGAGCCGGACGCAATGCCATTTGTTCTGATACTGTATCCGCGCCACAGCGGACGGCAACAGCCTGCCGCGCAAAATTTAGCCGCGAGCCACTGGCGAACGTAGTCACCTTTGTCTCGCGGCCAAACAGAGAACGTATCGGGAGAGGAAGCCTTCTTACGGATTGCTCACGACAATGGCTTGGCGGTTGTACGCCCAGAACGCTTGCCAGGTGGCGCAGTCATTGAAATTGGAGAGGCCGGAGGTGTATCCATAGGGATACAGACTAACGGAGCCATCGGCCCACAGGACGGGCATAGCGCCGGGGTGGGGACTGCCATAGTGGTTCTCATCCGCACCAGCTACGTCCTGGATAGGCCCCCGATGGCCGGTCGGCGGTTTTCCACCGTTGCCGCCGCCGTCGGCCCAGCGGATGTGGTTGTAATTATTTTGGGTAATGCCCGTGCTATAGCTGTTGTAGATGTAGCAGGCGTCCTGGCTGACCTGGTTGTACGGCGTGTAATG
>JAJPIY010000357.1 GCA_021324515.1 Planctomycetota bacterium | reverse complement strand
TATCGACACTGGGCGGCGCGGCAGAGCGATTGGGACAAGGCCCTTGTCGAAGTGCTCGATTGGAGCGACCGCCAAGAAATCCCAACCCGCCTCCGCGACCTGATGCGCCAAATCTCCCCAGGGCCAATGGCTGCTCAGGACCGCTTGAAAGTGCTGCGGGTCGGACTGGAATTAGGCCCGTACATCGGCGAAGAATTCACCCGCGAAATGCTCCAGCAGACGCTGCCGCTCGTGGATGCTTGGTTTACTTCCGCCGATCCTGCCGTCCGGGAGGAACGGGCCCAGTTTTTGGCGAAAGCGCTGTTCGCCGCCGCCCATTTCGGCTGCACCGAACAGGTGCGGTCTCTCGTAAGGTGTTTCCGCGACCTGCTCCGCGCCCAGCAAGGAGGGCAAAACCTCGAAGCCCTCGGCGCCTTGGCCGAACAATCGTTCCGCAGCTTGCGCAAGCTCGGCCTGCGCGAGGACATCGAACGGCTGCTCGGCGAAATGGCCGCTATTATTCTCCAGGGCAAGGACATTCCCACCTTAATGCGCTCTTGGGGGCCTGGCAACGAGGTGCTGGCGTCCCTGATCGCGCTTTTGCACGTGGCCGGCGCCTGGTATTATTTCGGCCGCGATCACCTGGCGGAACCCGTTGTCCAGGCGGCGCGGATCTTGCTCTTCGGAAACGAACTGACCCAGGCGAAGCAACGGCGCGACCTGGCCTGCGCCTACGCGCGCACCCTAGGGCAGGCGACGCCAGCGGTGGCGCTGGCCCGCCTCGAAGAAATGTTCACGCACCTTCACAATTACCGAGATACGTTCACGACGAGCGGTCATTTCAGCGTGGTGCAAATGGATTTGATCGAATCAGTGGTCTTGGCTGTGGTCCATGACGATTTCACGCAGAGCGCCCAGGCGCGACGCTGGCTCGAGGAAGAGGAGTATCTTGTCCGTCAACGTATCCACAGCGAGGTCCATCATCTGATGGCCCAGGGGTGAAAGGCGTATGAACGATCTTGGTGAAGATTGGGCGCTCGAGGACCTGCAAGACGAAGCCGAGCTGTTGCGCGCGCGTATCAATCGTTTTCGCACCTCATTGGGGCGGTTCTTTGTCCATAAACAAGAGCTAATTGACCTCATGGTGGTGACGGCCATCGCTCAGGAGCCGCTCTTACTCGTCGGGCCGCCGGGGACCGCCAAGTCTGAGCTTGTCCTCAAATTCAAAGACGCGCTCGGTCTGGGGGAGGAAGATTATTTCGAGTACATGCTGACGCGCTTCACCGAACCGTCGGAAATCCTCGGTCCCATCGACATCAGCCAGCTGCGTGAGGGCCGTTATGTCCGCCGCGAACAGGGTAAGCTGCCGACCGCCCGGCTGGCCTTTCTCGATGAGATTTTCAAATCGAATTCGGCCATCCTCAACATTCTCTTGACCATTATCAACGAGCGCAAGTTTTATCAGGACGGCGTGCCGCAGCCGGTGCGGCTGCGCGTGCTGTTCGCCGCCACCAACGAAGTACCGGAACAAAGCGAGTTGGCCGCTCTCAAAGATCGTTTTTGTCTTAAAGCCGAGAGTCAATCGGTACAAGACGAACATTTCACCGAATTGATCGACAGCGGCATTGAAGGCGAAGTTGCTCGCGCGCTCAATCAAAAGCCTTGGAGCGAAGGACATTGCACGCTCGAAGATCTGCTCAAGGCCAACCGCTATCTGACGTATTTGTTCGCCCGCAAACATCGCTCAGGCCGCGGCCAGGAGCAGAACGACCGCGAGGTCTTCTTTCCCTCAGACGTGTTCGACGAGTTTCGCCGCCTCGTCAAGACGCTTCAGAACGGCGACCGCATTTTCATCAGCGACCGCAAATTGGTCAAACTGTATAAGTTGTTCCGCATCCGCGCCTGGTTGTTCACGGGCGGGACCGTGACACGCGATGACTTGCGACTAATGGCGTACCTCGGCGAAAGCCACCAAGAGATTGAGCTGCTGCGCACTAAGGTGCCGATGTTATTAGGATTGGAATAGGTCAGGTCAGCGCGGTGGCGTACGAGAGAGACCCTCGGGGCGCCTTACGCGACCCCGCTCGCCGAATTTTTTGAATATCCCCCTCGGCGCCAACGTCGAAGTCCATAGATCGTTCTGTACGGTCTTTCCGGAGAGTCTCAGTCCACGGTTTTTAACTGGAGGTTTGTATAGATGAACACGCGATTGATGCTAGGGGCTTCGCTGGCAGCGCTGCTGCTTGGCGGGGCTATGGCCGCGGAAAGCCTCAAGTCCGGGCCGCAAGTCGGCAGAAGGGTGACGCCGTTCAATCCGCTGCACGTCACCGGCAGCGGCAAAGGCGGCAAAGCCTGTTTGGTCTGAAAGAATGGCGGCAACCCTGTCGTTGTGATCTTCGCACGCGAAGTCAGCGACAGCTTGACCAGTTTGGTCAAGAAAATCGATGAAGCCACCGAGAAGAACCGCGACCGCCGTATGGGCAGCTTTGTGGTCTTTTGCAGTGACGAAGAGGGCCTCAAGAAGAAACTGGAGGACCTCGCCGAAAAAGAACACCTCAAACGTATCATTCTCACCATCGACAATCCCGCTGGACCAGAAGGCTACGACATCGCCAAAGACGCGGATGTCACGGTACTTCTCTACGTCGGGCAAAAGGTCAAGGTCAACCACGCCTACAGGAAAGGCGAACTGACGGAGAGCGAAATCAATCGCATCCTGTCCGAGTTGCCCATGATCTTGAAAGAAAAGAAGGATTAGCACGTTCCTCGTTCCTGAGTTTTGCACAGGAGCGATTCGATCCTTGTCTGACATTGGACTGAGGCCCTCTTCCGCCGCCCGGCTTGGTGCCGGGCGGCGTTGTTTTTTCGTGGCCATTTTTTCTTGCATCACATCGAATTTTGCGCCATATAGTACGTTTAGCCGCGAGCCGTAGACGAGCGCGGCCGCGCTCGCCTACGGCTCGCGGCTAAACCGAAACTCTCTCCAGGCCGCGCTCGCCTACGGCTCGCGGCTAAACCGAAATTCTCTCTCCAGGAAACACACTCATGGCACTCGACACCTCGGCGACGGCAAGCAGTCCCCTGCCCACGTATCTTCAGGCGGCCAAACCCAACCCGCCCAGCAATCGCGCTCCGTGGTACAAGAACACGGCGCCGACCTATGCCGGCATTTTCTTGTGGTTCGTGTTCTGGGACCAAATCGCCTACAATGGGCAGCTGGACAAAGGCGGATTGGCCATGGCGCTGACCGGCGTGCTTCTGGCCGGTTTGATCTGCCACTTCCTGTTTTACCTGGTTCCCGGTCTGCTCGGCATGAAGACCGGCCTGCCTTTGTACATCGTCGGCAGCTCGACATTCGGCAGCATCGGCGGCTTGCTGATGCCGGGGTTTCTGATGGGGTTGTTGCAATTCGGTTGGCTGGCGGTCAACACGTACTACGCGGCCAGCTTCCTGGCCGAAGAAGCGCTCAAGGCGTTTGGCGGCAATTCAGACGTTTATTTTTATGTGCTCTGCGTCGCCTGGGCGGCCACAGCGGCCTTCATCGGACTCAAGGGCATTCAATATGTAGCCAAGGTGGCGACGTTTTTGCCGTTGATTCCCTTGGCCGTACTTGTGTTGGCGTTGGTGAAATTTGCCCCGTCGGCGGGATCGTATTATGTCGCCCGTTCCGGCCATAACTGGGACTTTTTCGCTCCGATATGGGCCATGCTGAGCATGGTCGCCGCCATCGTCGGTTTCTTCGCCACGGCCGGCGCGGCGGGCGTCGATTTCGGCATGAACAGCAAGGACGCCGCCGACGTTAATCGCGGAGGCTTGGTCGGCATTTTCTTGGCCATTCTGCTGACGGCCGGCGGGGCTGTCATCGCCGTCGCCGGCGCACACGTGACCAGAGCGTTGCCCAATTTCCAAGCTCACCAATTCCTCGAAGAACGGATGCGCCAACAAGGCAAGAATCCTTCGGACCCGTCTAATCTAAGCGAAATCATGCAAGCGGAGCGCAAAGAAGATCTGACGCTGACCAATGCCTTGAAATCGGAGAAAGCGGGCCTGCCGCCATGGTTGGTGTCGGCCATGATGATCGGCCTGACGCTGGCGGCTTTCCCCGGCGCTTGCTTCTCGTCGTTCATCGCCGCCAACAGTTTCAAAACAGTGATGCCGCAGGTCAATTCCTTCCTGTCGGTAGGCTTGGGGGCCTTGGTCAGCATTCTCTTGGCCGTGACCCGCGTGGCCGGGGACTTGGGTGCGGTGTTCGGTTTCATCGGCGCCTCGTTCGGCCCCATCTGCGGGGCCATGTGCGCGGATTACTTGCTGGCTGGACGCAGATGGGCCGGACCGCGTGCCGGTTTCAATCCGGCCGGCTGGGCCGCCTGGGCGCTCGGCTTCCTCGTCGGTATCCTGCCCAATTTCCAGATCGATGTGCCGGCCGCTCCCGTCGTCGCTTTCGTAGTTGGCGCCGTTGTCTACTTCGTGTTGGCCAAGGCCGGGCTGGAGAGTAAGATCCTGCCCTACGGCCCCGCTCAGCAACCGCAAGTATCGTGATGGGGTTGCACAAGCGAACGGGCCGGAAGTGTAAGCGACAGCACGGCAACCGTCGCTTACGCTTCCGGCTCGTCTTGACGGTGGGAGGGAGCCTGTTTATCCTCCACACACCTTATACCCCCCAGAAGCGACCCGAGGACTCAAGGATGAGCCGATTCGACTTAGAAATCGCCAATGGGCTGCAATTGGTCCATTCGTTCCAGGGACGGCGGGCCCTCATTCTGGGTGACCTGATGTTGGATCGTTACTGGTGGGGAAGGGTCGAGCGCATCTCGCCGGAAGCCCCCGTCCCGGTGGTGCGCAAACAGCGCAGTACGATCACGCCGGGAGGGGCCGCCAATGTGGCCTGTAATATAGCAGCCCTGGGCGGCCAGCCGTTGCTCCTGGGGCTGATCGGCGCGGACCCAGCCGGTCAGGAATTTCGCAAGGCCCTATTGGAACGGGGATTAAGCATGGACCATGTGCTTGTGGACAGCGAGCGCACGACTACCGTGAAGACCCGCATTATTGCTCATAATCAGCACGTGGTCCGCGTCGATGAAGAAGACACCCAGCCGGCCGCCTCCTCTTTGCTGCAACAGGTGGCGGATCGGGTCTATACGCTTCTTCCCTCCTGCGATGTCGTGGTCCTTTCCGACTACGCTAAAGGTTTTTTGGTCCCGGAGTTGCTCCAGGAAGTCATCCCTAGCGCCGCCCGAAGAAATCGGCGCATCATTGTCGATCCCAAAGGGGGCGATTATTCCCGCTACGATGGCGCTTACGTGTTGACGCCAAACCGGATGGAAGCCTTGATCGCCGCCGGCTTCCCTCCGACTCACCAAGACAGCAGCGCCGCTGCCGCTCGTTTGTTGGACGCTCTCTGCGTCGAAGCGGTCCTGGTGACAGAGGGTGACGAGGGCATGACTCTGTATGAGCGCTCCCGAAAGCCCCGACACGTACCGGCGTTGGCGCGCACCGTCTATGATGTTACCGGCGCCGGCGATACGGTGGTGGCAACCCTCAGCTTGGCCCTGGCCGCAGGCGCCGATCTGTGGACGGCGGCTCAGCTTGCCAATGTGGCCGCGGGACTGGCCGTCGAACAGATCGGGACCACCGCCGTCACAAGCCCCGCGCTCTGCCAGGCACTCAAGGAAGGCCGCCATCTGCCGCGAACAGACGAACCCATTGGTCCTCCCAACAT
>JAJPIY010000222.1 GCA_021324515.1 Planctomycetota bacterium | reverse complement strand
TGGATCAAGCGCTGGCTCGACTTGAAAATGCATGACTTTTGGCCGTTGTACCGCATCGGCCCCCGGTCGCAGGCCATGCACTTTCGCTATGAAAAAGCCGGCCGAACTGTGGACGACCAACCGATCCCCTGGAATGCGGAGGCCGTCCTCGTGACGGCGTGGGTGCGCCTGCCCAAAACCAGTATGCGCCGCAAGGCCGATTTCCAGCTCCGCGTTCCCGGAATGGACCTGGTCTCTGCCGAGAAAATGGAGCACGAGGCCGACGAGCAACATCGCTTGACCTTCCGCTTCCCGCCGCCGGGGCAAACGGTCACAGTCGAACTGCTCTGCCGCGAGAGGATACTCGGCCAGCTGACGCTGCCATTTTTGAGCAAAGAAGAATTCCTGCAAAACTTGCGCTTGCAGATGCCGACCTTGTGCGTGCGGCTGGGCACGCAGACGGTGGCTTGCCAGACCTTTGTTTCCAGCCAGTGCCGTGGGCTCTTGGCCAGTGCCGTCCTCCTCAGTCCCACCAGCCTGGTGCCGTTGCTCGACCTGGATCTGCAAGTGGAGTTTCGTTGCGAACGGAGCGGTTCGGTAACGCGCGTGCCGGTGAGCCTGTGCAGTTCGCAGCTGGGCGGACGGCAAGCCCTGGTTACCGTGGTGCCCAAGCGCTATCCCCGCCGCATTGGCACCTGGGTGGCCACCTGGCTATTGGGTGATCGGCCTCTGGCCAGCCAGCGCGTCCGCGGCATCTCGCAACGCGCCTTCCACCGTTCCCTCGGTATCGCTGATACACGCTTCGTCGTCCAGGCCACCCCCGAATCGGTGCGCCTGACGCGCCAAGTCCCACCATTGGAAAGCGCCAAGCGCATTGGCCCTTGTTTTCTGGTCCGCAGCGGTGAACCCGGTATGGCCGGCCTGTGCCGTTTGCAAATCACCGCTCAGGTGCCCGGAGCGGTCAACCCCCCGTTATTGCTGGAGCAAGACGTGCTTATCACCGATGGTCCCACTATGGTTGCTCCCGGAACGCTCGACGCCGCTGATTTGGAACAGGTCAGCGGATTTGAGTTGAGCGTCCGCGGTCAGTCGCTGGGCGTGCTCTCCCTCTGCCCCGCACCGACGGCGACGTTTACCAGCGAGGGCGGTTTCAAACCGTACCATGAATATACCTGGTCCGCCGCCGCCGAAGAAGAAATGAATGAACGCCTCAACCGTCTGCTCGAAGGTCGCGGACGGACGGAATGATCCAGGCGCGAAGCGTAAGAGAAGGCAGTTGTTCCGCTGCCGCCTCTGATATTGCATGATTTCCTCTTCTAACGCGCCTTCGCTGTCTTTGCCAGCTTGCCAGCGGCAGGGTACTGCTCTGGTATTTTTGTCCTGCCTGTTGCAAGATAGTCACCGTGCTTGAAAGCACCTCAGCCGGGCAGCGTCCCCTATCTGGCCGCAGCGGCTCCCATGCAATAACTTTAAACGTTCTCTGTCACGAGGGACCGAATGATGCCTTTTCTTGCACGGATGCATAAGTGTCTTAGCATTGTTGTTTTGGCGCTGGCCCTGGATGTTCCGAGGGCGTCGGCAGGGCCGGCGCCGAGTGAACGTACTGTCTATCTCGCCCGGGAACTATCGGACGAGCAACTCATCGTGCTGGGCGCAGCGCTGGCCGCTTGGCAACCCAACAGTATTTTGTTGCTCGATTCGGTAAAAGCCACGCCCTATTTGAAAGCGTTTTTGGCCGCTTACAAGCCGGCCCAAGTTATCCTGATCGGCGGCGCGACGGATAGGCATTCCGACCTGGAGCGCCGCCTGGACGTGCAAACGTCTGCTCCTCTCTTATGGACGCGCGGACACCCTTTGCCGCTGTGGCGGACGCTTTTTAAGCATGCCGACGACGTGGTGGTTTGTCCGGTCCATCCGCGCGGCACGTTGCTTCAAGCTGCATGTCTGGCCGCTGTTCTGCGCGCGCCGTTGTATGTGCTGCACGGTCGGGACAGCGAAACGGCGCAGCTGGCGCGGAAGATCGGCCAATGGCGCACCCGCCGCGTTCATCTGGTCGGCAAGGCCGAGAAATGGGTCGGACGGCTTTCCGACGTCGAGATCATCAAGCTCGGCAGCGAAAAGGCCGTGGCTGCGGCTTATCAGAAACAACTGGCGTGCAAGGGGCGCATTGAAAACGTGGTTTTCGTCAATCCTGCGGACATAGCTGGGGAAATGGGCGGGATGTCGGCGCTGGCCCCTTGGATCGCTCCCCGGCGCAACGCCGCACTGCTTTTGACCAATGCGGAAGGGACCAATGTTGTTGAAGTCTTGGAGCGCGCCCAGCGGCGTGAGGCGCTGCGCCGCGTTGAGGCCTTACTATTTTTGGCCAATTTGAAGGCCATTCCTGTCTGGCGTCGGCCCAATCCCATCCCCAGCGACAAGGACCAACAGATCGAAATGGAACCGTTGACGCCCTACGGCAATGAACCTTTCAGCTACGCTGCCGGCCGGCTTTTCCACGAGGACCGCGCCGTCGTGCCGTTGATGTTGGCGCGGCAACAGCTGCTGCTGGAATCACGCCAGCCGCTCAAGGCGCTGGTGGCGAGCAATTCGGGCGGCGGCCTCAGTTTGCTGGAAACGTTCTCGCGCAACACCATCGCCTCGCTGCGCCAGGCCGGCGTCGAGACCACCACGCTGATCGGCAAACAGGTCAGCCGCGCGGAGGTCCGCAAACAGATGCCGCGGCATAACTTCTTTCTCTGGGAAGGGCACTCCGGTACGCTCATGAACGATTACGAATTCCCGACCTGGGACGATGCCATACCGCCGACGTTCGTATTTTTGCAGAGCTGTTTGTCGCTGACAGAGCCTCGGGTCGGTTCGCTGTTGAACCGCGGCGCCTTCGCGGTGCTCGGTTCCTCCACGCGCACTTATTCCGGTTCGGGTGGCGCATGTTCGCTGGCTTTCTTTAACGCCGTACTGTACGAGAACCAGTCGGTCGGTGCCGCCTTGCGTCAGGCCAAGAATTTTCTTCTGGCCTACGCACTGCTCAAGGACAAACGACTAGGCGAGAGCGCGACGCGCACCGGGGCCAACATCCGCTCGGCCTGGGCCTTCACCTTATGGGGCGATCCGACGCTGCACTTGCCCTTGCCGCCGCGCCCCATCCTCTCTTCCTTATCTTCGCCTCCATCGGAGGAGAATAAGGAGGAGGCGGCGTTCGTCCGCCATGCAGTCCAGGGCAACACCATCATCATCTCCTTGCCCGCTAAGGCCAAAACCACGGTGCAAACGGACAAATATCGCACCGAATTGCCGCCCAACGGCCGCGCGGCCGGCCTGGTGAAAAAAGAGAAGATCGACGACCGCCGTCCGCTGGTGCCGTTCGTGTTCGCCGAGGTGCAGCTGCCGCGCGGCCGCCTGGGACTGACGCCCCGCCTTAGCAGCCGTCTGCCCTCCAGCCGCTGGGTCTTCTGCTGGGACCAACGGCGCCGTTGCGGCTATCTGCTCATCACCCCTCGCCCCCAAGACAGCGACGAAATACGTTTTCACGTCCATTGGGAGACAGTCGAGGTCAAGAACGATTAACCCTCCAAGCCCGCCAAGCAAAAGCCGAGGGGGGATCCTTCGTTGCTTTGTTGGTGAGGTTCGGTTGCGGTTTGGTCCTTTTTCTCCGGGAAGAGAGGCAAACAGATGTCAAGGACGACGTTGTGTATCCTGACGGCGGCGGGATTGGTACTGGCGTCCCTCGCGCTGATGGTGCTGCGCCACCAAGTGATGGGGGAAGCGTTGTATCGGTCGCCCGGGGCTGGCGTCTGGAAAGTGACACTGGCCGTGCGCGGCATCAGTTTGGGCGACGCCCGTATCGCCACGGCCATCCCGCTCGATCTCGATCGGCAGAAAGTGGACAATGAAATATATAAGAGCGAGCAATTGTTTCCTAAAGCACCGCCAGCCAAGCACCCGGAGCGGCGTGTGGTCCTCTGGTCGCAGCGGGGCGGCATAGCGAATGGCCCCTTTCGCGCCCGCTGCGAATATCACGTGTCCGTTATGGCCCATCATCCCACTACCGTGATAAGCCATACGGCCAACGACCCTTATGCCGCGCCGCGTCCGGGGGAATATCTGGGCAACGAAAGCGGCGCCGCCGTCAACGACACTGAAATCTCTGCTGCGGCTCGGCAACTGACGGCCGATTTAGAGAACCAACATGACATCGTGGAAGCGTTGTATCGTTTTGTCGCCAAGGAGATCAAAAACGATCCTGTAGATGGCCCTTCAGCCACGGCCCTGGAGTGCTTGCGAGGCCGGCACGGCGACCGTCTGGCCCAGAGCCGTTTGTTGCTGGCACTGCTACGCAATCGCGGTATTCCCGCTCGTCTGGTTACTGGCTTGGTACTGGCCAACGGCTCGGAACAGCCTCAGCATTACTGGGTCGAGGCTTGGCTGTCCACCTACGGCCATTGGCTGCCGATGTGCCCGTTTTATCAGCACTTCGGCCACGTTCCTTCGACTTATCTCATCTTTGGTTTCGGCGCCAAACCGCTGGTGCGGGGCCAGCACGTCAAAGACCTCGAATCCGCCTTCCTAGTCGAGCGGCTGCCGGCGGTGGATGGCAATGCCGCCGAACTTTCGCCGCTCCAACGCGCCTTTCTTCACCTGTCGCTGTTCAACCTGCCGCCTGCCGAGCGTCGGCTGGTCGAAATTCTGCTGCTGTTGCCGATCGCGGCGCTCATCATCTGCATCTTCCGCAATGTGATCGGCCTGAGCAGTTTCGGCACGTTCGCGCCGGCGCTGATCGGTCTGGCCTTCCACGATCTGCATAGCATGCCGGGCATTTTCGTATTTGTGACCATTTTGCTGATCGGTTGGCTGATGCGCCGCGTCCTCGACCGCTATCACCTGTTGCACGTGCCGCGCGTAGCCACCATGCTGACACTCATCATGATCGTCCTTATCGCCGCGGTGGTGGCCGCCAACATCTATGGCGCTGCCACGACGCGCTATATCTCGCTGTTTCCCATGATTATTTTGTGCGGCATGGTCGAGCGCTTCTGGACATTGGAGATGGAAGACAGCACCGGGGCCTCATTCCGCACGCTGTTCCAAACGATGCTAATGGCCACGGTCATCGCCTTGGTGCTCAGCTCCACGAAGCTGGTGCAGCACATGCTCCGCTTCCCCGAAACGCTTGGCCTTATCATGGCGGCGCAGCTCCTCATCGGCCGTTACACCGGCTATCGACTGATGGAGCTGCTGCGCTTCCGCGAGTTCCTCAACCAGCCGCCGGAGCAGCACCCCTGGGCCCTCGACAGCGAACTATGAAGGAGACCTGGATGTTTGGGTTGTTCAAGGCAGCGCGGCGGTTGCGGGAGTTGGGCGTTCTGGGCATGAACCGCCGCAATGCCGCTTTCATTCTCGACCACAATCCGCGTTCGCGCTTTCCGCTTGTCGATGACAAGCTGCGCATGGCCCGGCTATGTCAGCAGATAGGCGTGCCGACGCCGCAAGTGTATGTCGAAGTCACGTCTTATTCGATGCTGCGCCGTCTGCCGCAGCTGCTCGGCGACCGCAGTGATTTCGTCGTCAAACCCAATCGCGGCTCCGCCGGCCGCGGCGTGCTCGTCCTCATGGGCCGCGACGGCAAAGATTATCTCCGCCACAACGGCGCCAAGGTGCGGCCCGATGCGCTGCGGCAGCATTTTTCCGACATCTTATCGGGCATGTACTCGCTGGGAGGTCAGCCAGACACGGCCATTGTGCAACAGCGCATTCGCCTACACCCAGCGTTCGAGTCCATCACGTACAAAGGCATCCCGGACGTGCGCGTCATCCTTTATCGCAATGAACCGGCGATGGCCATGCTGCGTTTGCCGACCAAAGCGTCGGGCGGTCGCGCCAACCTGCACCAAGGCGGCATAGGGACCGGCATCGATCTCGATAGCGGCGTCACCCATCATGCCGTGCAGCGCAATCGCTTCGTCGAGCGCCATCCCGATACAGGTTGGTCGGTCATCGGCATGCAGGTGCCCTACTGGAAAGAAGTGCTGGAGATGGCGCGGCGGGTGGCGCGGGCCGTGGGCTTGGGCTATCTCGGCGTCGATATCGTCGTGGATGCGGAGGCGGGGCCAATGCTACTGGAAGCAAACGCTCGGCCCGGATTGGCAATTCAGATCGCTAATGGGCGTGGTTTGCTACCACGCTTGCAGGCCATCGATGCTCTACTCGATCAACCGCCGCGCCCCGTCTCCCTGCCGCGCTTCCGCAAGGCGGCGCCGGTGCCGGGAACGCTGCGCAAAAGCGCTTGACCGAACGGCTTCAGCGTTCGTCTTGCCATCTCAGCACACCAAGCAGATTACAGTAGTCGTCCGTCCATAGGGCGCGGTCTGAGCGCCCCTGTACTTGGCGCCACGTTCGTCGCGGTTGGTTTAGCTTGGCCAATGCCTCGCGCTGCCGGGCCATGACGACCCAGTGCGAGGGGGACTTGCCAAGTTGTTTCTCCGCGGGGCTGACAGCCAAATCATTCTGCGCCATGCAGACGAGAGGCGGCTCCGCGTGCTCGGCCAGGTCAGCCAACACGCCCTCCAGGTCGAAGTAACGGCTGGAGATATTGAAGACCAAGAGGCCGTCGGCCCTCAGATGGTCCCAATAGATTTGCAGGGCTTCGCGGGTCAGTAAGTGAATGGGGACAGCGTCGGAGCTGAAGGCATCGATAATCAGCAAGCCATAGCGTTCTGTGCTCCGCGCCAGTTGCAACCGGGCGTCGCCCAGGACGAGGGCCGGCTGCACCGGGCCGCTGGTGAAGAAGGTGAATTGCCCGGAATCGCGGGCGATGGCCACGACGGCTGGATCGATCTCGTAGAAGGTCCAGTGCTGTCCCGGCTTCGCATAACAGGTCAAGGCCCCGGTCCCCAGGCCGACTACACCGACCTGATGCAAGCGCTCGTCGCCACGCAACGCCTCGA
>JAJPIY010000013.1 GCA_021324515.1 Planctomycetota bacterium | reverse complement strand
GACCGTCTCCTCTTCCATTGGGACAGGCGCCGGATTCGGTCGTGGCAAAGCAAACAGACATCCCTCGGCGATGCCTCCCGTTTTTCCAAGCGACCAAGGCGGAACGGAGGTCTCCGGTGATGGCAGCACCGCAGGAGGCGGTTATCAGGGCGGCGGGCCGTTTTTGGTGGGCAAGATGAATCCAGGTCCACGTCCAGGATTTGGCCGTCCGGCTGATGGCTCACCGGGCGATCCTGAATCTGACCTGCCGGGCCTTGGCCCACCGCGAGCGCTCTCTTCTGGACCAGGAGAAGGATCAGGAGAAGGACATGCAGGAAGCGGTATGGGACAGGGCGGAATTGCAGGGACGGGGCCAACAGTGAACAGCGTTGCAGGCAATGGATGGGGAAGGGGAACAAGGGAAGCGGCCTCCCCTAACGCTGCACCGGGAATGGGAGCGTCTGGAGAGGGACGTTACGCCATTGCGCGCGGCAACAACAGCGATGCGCCTCTCCAGGCGTTCACCAGCGGCGGAGGCGTCCTGGCAGGTAACGGCACAGCGACGCCGGGCGCGGTGGGAACCGGCGGGTCTGTATCGGGAACAACGATCCATTATGGCCCCAATGTCGGCGAGCAAGGTCCAGGAAATCCATCCTTCGGTGTGCAGACCAACACCGGCGCGAGTCCCACAGGGCAAGCTCGCGTGGGAACGCCAAGAGAAGCTGCGCCCGGAAGCGGAGGCGCTCTCTCTTCCAACTCAGGACAGCTGCCTAACCTCAACGGGGGGCCTACGAGTACAAACGGAGCGGTGATGCCAGGTACTCCAGGAAACGGCGCTCCCCGTGGACAGGCCGTCGCCGCAACGTCTATGCCAGCGAACGGCAGCCGTTCTGCTGATGTGGTGATCTACGTCGATCCGTTGACGGGGAAGCCTACCGCGGCGCCGCGTCCTGCGCCCTCGCCGGACAACGAAACGACCGAAAGGCCGTCCTCGGAAGAGTCCGACAACAATCAGCGCACGCCCCGCCTCCGAGTGGTCCCCGTCACCAATGCGTCCAACGGAGACAGCTATGCGCCTGGCGGCAACGAATCGTCTATGAGGGACCGCCTTGCCCCGCCTCCTGTGTTCACTCCGCCACCGCGGCGGCTGACGGCCCCGCGTCCCGCTTGGGTCCACGGTGGCCGGGATTGGACCATCTACGTCGAGTGCCGCGCCAGCGAAGTCGTCCTTTATCCGTCGCAGCAGACATTCTCGCTGGCTCAAGCAATCAGCGCGCCCGCCGACAATCCTCTGATAAAAGCGATTCAACAAATGATCGTTCGACGCCAATCGTCACGGCGGCCCGGCGAACCGCCGTATCATCCCCAAGTGTGCTTGTTGGTGCGGCCCGAACATATCCGCACCTTTCTGACGGTCTATCCGGCCCTGGAGGCGCTGCCGGTACCGAAAACGCGCCGCAACCTGGATGCCGACGACGATGTCATCAGCATCGTCACCGGCGCTGTGCCTTGATGACATTATGATTCGACGACGACGCAAAGTCCGTGAAATCGAGTTCAGCTTCGATTCGTTTCTCGACGTAGTCGCCAATGTCGTCGGCATCATTCTCCGTCTCATCCTCGTCGCCTGGGTGGGCGCGCGTTCCTACAAGGCCGTCGCGCCGTCGGCGCCCTTGCCGGCGCTGACAAAAGAGGAAATCGCGGAACTGCCTGATCCCCAAGATCCGTTGGCCTCCGAGTTGGAACGGCAACGCCGCGAACTGGCCGAGGCCCAAGCCCACTTGCTCGAACAGCTCAAGGAATGGCAGAAACTCCGTCAGGATAGCACGTTGACCGCCGAGGAATTGGCCCATTTGACCGCGCGTACCCAAGAAGTCGAGACAGAACGTCGGAACGTCGAATCCAAGACCCGACAAGACGAACACACTGCCCACAAGGCGGCTTTGTCGCTGGAAGAGATCCGCGAACGCAGCAAGCGCGTCCTGGCCGAGATCGAGGCACTGCGCAAAGCCCCTTCCAGCAAACAGACGCTGCGTTATCGCACGCCGGTCAGCCATCCGCTCCAGTCGGAGGAATTATTGTTCGAGTGCCATCATGGGCGCATTTCCTTCATTGATTACGGCAAGTTCATGACGGAGATCGAAAACGCGCTGGGCGACGGTGAAAAGTTGCGCGAAACGAACCCGTATTCGGGCGTGACCGAGCCGGTCGGCCCCTTCCGCATGCACTATACGGTCGAGATCGACCCCTACACACGCAAGGCTGCCTTGTCTTGGGAGATTGAGCCGGTCACTTTTGTCCGCGGAGAGACGGTAGAACAAGCTCTTGCTCCCGGTTCGGAGTTTCGCCGCATCATCGACAGCATCGAGCCGGCCTCCACAGCGGTGACATTGTGTGTTTATCCCGATAGTTTCCCCCTCTATCGCAAGCTGCGTGATTATATGCATGAGCGCGACATTGTCGTGGCCGGCCGACCGTTGCCTGAAGGGGCCAGCATCGCTGCCTCCCGTCACGGCACCGCCTCACGCGGTCAATAAGGAAACAGTATCTCTCAAACACGGCAGCCGAACTCTCACAATCGAGAAAAAAGTCCTTTGTTTAGCCGCGAGCCGGAGGCGAGGCGCGGCCGCGCTCGCCTCCGGCTCGCGGCTAAACAAAAGGAATTGGCGAGCGCTCGCCTCCGGCTCGCGGCTAAACAAAAGGAATTGCGGTGTCTTTGTCTTCGTTGTCGATCCGTTGGCATATCATTTGCAAATCTCTTGCTCTCTCTCCAGCCGCCATTGCTCGGTGGAGGAGGAATTCATACATCAATGTGCGGGGATTATCGCCCGCGGCTTCTGGATGAGGCGACCTCGATGCCCCAGATCTTTCATCGCAGTTTCAACACCATCTCCAAGGTGACGATCTTCGGCGCGGTCTTCATCGTCGCTGGACTGTGCTGGTTCGCTGCTATTTTCTATCGTTCCTCTTATGTCACTGAGTCACACCTCGCCTTCGTCCAGCCTGTGCCGTTCAGTCACGCTCACCACGTCGGACAACTGGGCATCGATTGCCGCTATTGTCATACCACGGTCGAAACGTCTTCCTTCGCAGGCATCCCTCCGACCAAGACGTGCATGAATTGTCACCAACAGATCTGGACCGGCAGTACGATGCTCGAGCTTGTGCGCGAAAGCTATCGCAGCGGCCAATCGATCCCCTGGGAGCGCGTACACAATCTGCCCGGCTTTGTTTATTTCGATCACAGCATCCATGTCGCCAAGGGGGTCGGGTGTGCTTCGTGTCATGGCCGCATCGATGAGATGCCGTTGACGTATCAGGAAAATACGCTGTTGATGGAGTGGTGCTTGGAGTGCCATCGCAATCCAGAAAATCACCTCCGGCCCAAGTCGGAAATTTTCAACCTGAGTTGGAAAGCCGAGGATCAGACGTCTCTCGGACAAAAGTTGCTGCATGAATACGGCGTGCGCACGCCGCATGAACTGACCAGTTGCTCGACGTGTCATCGTTGAGGTTGGCCGCGTCGTGGTTAACCCAGAAGAGGACCACTATGGCAGTTGATTCAGAAGGCCGCCGATTCTGGCGCAGCCTGGAGGAATATTTGGAGACACCCGAGTTCCAGGAGATGCTGCACCGGGAATTTCCGGAGCAGGCGTCGGAGTGGACCAATCCGGTGACACGGCGGCGTTTCTTGACGCTGATGGGGGCGTCACTGGCGCTGATGGGCCTGAACGGCTGTTCGACCCAGCCGGCGCCGCGTGAAAAGATCATGCCCTATGTGCGCCAGCCGGAAGAGATTGTGCCGGGCAAGAAACTGCTCTTCGCCACGGCCATGCCGCTGGCCGGCGTAGCCACCGGCCTGCTCGTCGAAAGCCACGAGGGCCGACCGACGCGGATCGACGGCAACCCGCTTCATCCCGCCAGTCCTCCCGGCTCCCGCGACGATGCCGAGGTTGGTTCCAGCGACTTGCTCATGCAGGCGTCCATCCTCAGCCTCTACGATCCCGACCGTTCTCAGGGCGTGACCTACCGTGGACAGCCGCGCGCCTGGAACGAGATGCTGGTCGAATTGCGCCGCGCACTTGACAAGCTGAAAAGCCAGGGCGGCGAGGGCTTGTACATTCTCACCGAAACCGTCGGCTCGCCGACGTTGGCAGCGCAATTGAACGAACTGCTTGATGACGAGCATTTTCCGAAAGCAAAGTGGTATCAGTACGAACCCGTCAGTCGCTCCAATGTGTTGCAAGGCGCCAAGCTAGTCTTCGACGAGTATGTCAACACATACTATGATTTCACGAAAGCCGACGTGGTGCTGTCCCTTGACGCCGATTTTTTGCTGACTGGAGCTGGGGCCCTGCGCTACACACGCGATTTCATGAGCCGCCGTCGGGTTCGGACCCGGCAGATCAAACCCGCGGAGGTGAAAATGAATCGCCTCTATGTCGTCGAGTGCGGGCTGAGCAATACCGGCGGCGTGGCCGATCATCGTCTTGCCCTACGTGCCTCCCAGATCGAGTTGTTCGCGCAGGCGCTGGCTGCCGAACTAAACGTGCCCGATGCCCCCAAAAGCGACAAGAAAGCGTTGCCGGACGAGGCGCAGCGTTGGCTTGGGCCGTTGGCCAAGGACTTGCGCCAGCACGCGGGCAGATGTCTCATTCTGGCCGGCGAGGGACAACCGGCCCGTCTGCATGCCCTCGTCCACGCCATCAATCACGCGCTCCAGAACGTTGGCCAAACCGTGAAGTACACCGTACCGATCGAGGCCAAGCCTGTGGACCACGGCCAACAGATCGCAGAGTTGGTCAAAGAGATGGCCGAACGGCGCGTCAAGGTGTTGGTCATCCTCGGCGGCAATCCGGTTTACACTGCTCCGGTTGATCTGCAATTCGCCGAGCATTTGAAGAAAGTGCCGCTGCGTATTCACCTCGGTTTGTATCAGGATGAGACGGCCGCCCTGTGCGATTGGCACGTTCCCGAAGCCCACTTCCTGGAAAGTTGGAGTGATGGCCGCGCCTACGACGGTACAGCCAGCATTATTCAGCCCCTCATCGCGCCCTTGTACAACGGCCGCACCGCCCATGAAATGCTGGCGGCGTTCACCGACGCGCCCGAGCGCGCCGGCCTGGAAATCGTCCGCGAACACTGGCGCGACTGGTGGAAGCACCAGAAGCGTTCGGGCAGTTTCGAGGAATTCTGGCGCCAAGCGCTGCAAGAGGGCATCCTCGCTGGCACAGCTTTCCCACCCCGCGAGTTGGCGCCAAAGCCCGGCTGGGCGGAACGCGCTGCCCCAGCCGCCCCCGCCCCCAGCGCCGCCAAGGGCATGGAAATCGTCTTCCGTCCTGATCCGACGCTGTTCGACGGCCGTTTCGCCAACAACGCTTGGCTGCAAGAATTGCCCAAGCCGGTGACGAAACTTACCTGGGACAATGCCGCTATCGTAAGTCCGAAAACCGCCGAGAAGCTTGGCATCGGCTATGTCGGCGGCATCCGTGCCGTTTCGGGACGACCTGGACCCAACGGCGGCGAGCACGGCCAAGCCATTGTAGACGTGGTCGAGTTGAGCTACCGCGGCCGGCCCCTCCGAGCGCCGGTATGGGTCCAACCCGGACACGCCGACGACGCCGTCACCATTCACCTTGGCCACGGTCGCTGGCGCGGCGGTCGTGTCGCCAAAGCTGTCGGGTTCAACGCCTATGCTCTCCGCACCCACGAAGCGCCGTGGTTCGACAGTGGGCTTGAAGTACGCAAAGTCCCCGGTGAAACGCATGTGCTGGCCTGTACGCAGATGCACCACAACATGGAAGAACGGGCCCCTATCCGCACGGCATCTCTAGCGTATTTCCAGGAGCATCCTTACTTCGCCGACGAACTGACAGCCGGCGAAACTGAAAAACCAGCAGTGTTGGCGCAGGTGCCCGGACCCCAACCGCGAGGCCGTGCAGAAAAAGAACTCGAAGAGGAGCGAAAAAAAGATCCCGACAAGGACCGCCTCATTCCCCTGACGCTTTACAAAGACGCCGACAAGGACTTCGCCGGCGCGAGCAAAGGCTACCAATGGGGAATGGCCATCGACCTGACGACCTGCACCGGCTGTAGCGCTTGCGTTGTCGCCTGTCAGTCCGAGAACAACATCCCTGTCGTCGGCAAGGAGGAAGTGACGCGCGGCCGGGAAATGCATTGGCTGCGCCTCGACCGCTATTACGACGGTGAACCGTTCGATCCGAACAGGGTATCGGTACATTTCCAACCGGTGCCCTGCATGCACTGCGAGAAAGCGCCGTGCGAGCAGGTGTGTCCGGTCGGGGCCACGGTGCATAGCCACGACGGCCTCAACGATATGATCTATAATCGCTGCGTCGGCACGCGCTATTGCTCGAACAACTGCCCTTATAAGGTGCGGCGTTTCAATTTTCTGCAATTCGCCGATTTTACGACGAGCAGCTTGAAGCTGATGCGCAATCCCCAAGTGACGGTACGTTCACGGGGCGTCATGGAGAAATGTACCTACTGTGTACAGCGCATCCGCATCGCCGACATCGAGGCCGAGCGCGAAGGCCGCCGCATCGCCGAAGAGCATTTACTGACGGCCTGCCAGGCCGCTTGCCCGGCGGGCGCGATCGTCTTTGGCGATATAAATAATCCGAAAAGCGCGGTTTATCAATGCAAAGAAGAGCCGACCAACTATGCCCTGTTGGCCGGATTGAACACGCAGCCGCGCACTACCTATTTGGCCGCACTGCGCAATCCGAACCCAGAACTGATTCGCCCCCAGCCCAAGCGAGGAGAGTAGCGATCCATGCCGCAGGAAACCGAGACAACTGCGATGCATCCCGGAGAAGCTAGTGATGGCGCTCCGCCCGTCTTGGGGCCGGGTTATACCTTCCGCTCCATCTCCGAGAAGATCAGCTCGATCACGCTGGCGCAGCGGACGCCGCGCGCCTGGTGGCTGGGCTTCGCCGTCACGTTCGCCTTCACGATGCTGCTGCTGTACACCATCTTGTACCTGTTGTTCCAGGGCGTGGGCATCTGGGGCATCAATGTGCCGGTGGCCTGGGGCTTCGCCATCATCAACTTCGTGTGGTGGATCGGCATTGGCCACGCTGGCACGCTGATCTCGGCCATTTTGCTGCTCTTGCACCAGAAATGGCGCACGTCGATCAACCGCTTTGCCGAGGCCATGACCTTGTTCGCCGTCGCCAACGCCGGCTTGTTCCCGCTATTTCACATGGGCCGGCCTTGGTTCTTCTATTGGCTCTTACCCTACCCCAATACCATGCGCGTCTGGCCGCAGTTCCGCAGCCCGCTGGTTTGGGACGTGTTTGCCGTCTCCACCTACGGCACGGTGTCGCTGTTGTTCTGGTACGTCGGCCTCATCCCCGACCTGGCCACGCTGCGCGATCGCGCCCGCAATCGCTTCGTGCAGATTGTCTACGGCATTCTGGCGATGGGCTGGCGCGGCTCGGCCTATCACTGGAAGCGCTACGAGATCACGTACCTGATCCTTGCCGCCCTGGCGACGCCTTTGGTCTTGTCGGTGCATACTGTCGTCAGCTTCGATTTTTCCGTGGCCATCCTGCCGGGCTGGCATTCGACGATATTTCCCCCCTACTTTGTCGCCGGGGCCATCTATTCCGGCTTTGCTATGGTGCTGGTGCTGGCCATTCCGTTGCGGACTTTCTATGGCTTGCAGGACTTCATCACTGTGCGGCACTTGCAAAACATGGCCAAGGTGATGTTGGCCACCGGACTGATTGTCGGCTACGGCTACGGCCTTGAGGCGTTCATGGCCTTCTATAGCGGCAATCTCTACGAGAAATTCACCCAGGTCAATCGCATGTTTGGTCCCTACGCCGCCTCCTACTGGGCGCTGATCTTCTGCAACGTCGTCGCTATTCAAGTATTGTGGTTCAAGAGCGTTCGCAACAATCCAGTCTGGCTGTTCCTCGTTTCCTTGATCGTCCTCGTCGGCATGTGGTTGGAGCGCTATGTCATCGTCATCACCAGTCTGCACCGCGATTATCTGCCGTCGTCGTGGGGCAATTATTCGCCGACAATGTGGGACTGGACCATGTATCTGGGTACGATCGGCTTCTTCCTGGCTTTGATGTTTCTGTTCGTCCGTTTGCTGCCGATGATTTCTATTTCGGAGATGCAGACTTTGCTCGCGGAGTCCAAAGAAAGCGGCGCAGCAACAAACGAGGAGAAACCCTGATGGATACAAACCCTGGATTGTACGGCCTGCTCGCCGAATTCGACAGCCCCGCAGCGCTCTTGCAAGCGGCCCGCACAGCTTACGAGGCCGGCTATCGGCGCATGGATGCTTATGCACCGTTTCCGATCGAGGGACTGCCGGATGCTTTGGGTTTTCATCGCACCAAGATGCCGCTGTTGATTCTGCTCGGCGGCATCGTCGGGGCGCTAAGCGGTTTTGCATTACAGTATTACTGTGCGGTCGTTAGCTACCCCCTCAACGTAGGCGGACGCCCGCTGAACAGTTGGCCGTCGTGGATCCCGGTGACGTTTGAGCTGACGGTGTTGCTGGCTTCGTTAACGGCCGTATTGGGGTTGTTGGCGCTTTGTGGGCTGCCGATGCCGTATCATCCGTTGTTTCATGTGCCGCGCTTCAGCCGCGCGACGCGCGACGCCTTCTTTCTGTGCATCGAAGCAGTCGATCCGCGCTTTGAGCGCACGGCGACCAAGGCTTTTCTGGCCGGACTCAACCCCCGCGAAGTGACGGAGGTACCGCAATGACCCGCTGTATGCGGCTCAGCGTCTTCTTGCTCCCCTGTCTGCTGACAACTGCTTGTCAGCAAGACATGGCGCGCCAGCCCGCTTATCGCCCCTTGGAGCGGAGCGAGTTCTTCGCCGACGGCCGGGCCTCGCGTCCCCTGGTCGAGGGCACGGTCCCCTGGCGCGGCCGCACGGGCAGCGAACCAGCGTTGACTGTCTATCGCCGCGGCCCCGAATATGCCGACGCGATTCGCGCTGCCGCCCTGATCGCAAATCCGACAATGGATCCGCTCGTTACCCTGTCGCTTTTGCTCGGCCCCGGCACTGCTGACTATGTCGATGTCCCTCCCATCCCCATCGACAAAGCAGCGTTGGAGCGTGGCCGCGATCGTTTCAACATCTATTGCTCCGTTTGTCATGATGCTTTGGGCACGGGCAACGGCAAGATTGTCGAGCGTGGCTATTTGCAGCCGCCCAATTACCACCTCGATTATTCGCGCGGCTTCGAGCGGCGCGGCCAAAAAGTGCTGCTGCGCCAAGTGCCGATCGGTTATTTCTACGAAGTCATCACGCGCGGTTTTGGCGGAATGCCGGACTACGCCAGCCAAGTCCCGCCTGAAGATCGTTGGAAAATCGCCGCCTACATTCGCGTCTTGCAGCGCAGCCAATGGGTGCCGCTCAAAGACCTGCCGGCCGAAGAACGCGAGAGGATACGGGCCGAATTAACACCCAGGGAGGAGCACAAGTGAGCCAGGCTATCACCCCGGCAACCAGCTTAGAAACGTCCCAGCGCGGCGAAGTAACGGCTGCCGAGTGGGCGCGTGTGCGCCGCACTGCCCTCCTTGTGGCCGTCGTAGGCGCCGCGGCGTTCGTCCTTTTGGGGTTGATCCACTGGTTCCTCCAGCGCGACGAAGGCCCAAAACAGCTTTTGGTCTCTTACCTGGTCGGCTACAACTATTGGCTTGGCAGCGCTTTGGGCGGGTTGGTGTTCCTCATGCTGCAATATGTCACGGGCGGCGCTTGGGGTTTATTCTTGCGGCGCATCTTAGAAGCATCGGCCAGCATGATTTTGCCGTTAGCAGTCCTGTTTGTTCCCCTGATTTGCGGTCTACCGATTGTCTACGAAGAATACGGCCATTGGACGCCGGTCCCCACCGAGCCGAAACTGCAATTCAAAGCGATCTGGTTGAGCGCTCCGGCTGTCACCCTCAAGGCCATCCTCTTCTTCGCGTGCTGGATCGGCCTGGCGTATCTGTTCCGCCGGTGGTCGCGGCAGCAAGAGGAGGGAGCCAACGGACGCATCCTCGAACGCTGCGAAACGCTCGGCGCACCCGGCATCGTCATCTACGCTTTGACCATTACCTTCGCCTCGATCGACTGGGTGATGGCCCTGGAACCTGACTGGTACTCGACGATCTTCCCAGCCATGTTTGCGGTCGGCCAATTGCTCAATGGCTACGCTTTTGCTCTGACAGTGTTGCTGCTGCTTTCCGATCGAAAGCCCTTTGCCGGGGCGATCCAACCGGCGCACATGCGGGATTTCGGCAGCTTGCTGTTGGCCTTCGTCATGTTTTGGGCGTATATGTCGTTCTCGCAATTTTTGCTGATCTGGGTGGGGAACCTGCCGGAAGAGACGCCGTGGTATCTGCTCCGCAGCCGTGGCGGCTGGCAATATGTGGTTGGCTTCATTGCCTTATTTCATTTCGCCGTGCCGTTTATGCTGCTGCTTTTGCGTGACATCAAAGAGCATCGTCGGCGCTTGCTGGTGGTGGCGGTCGGACTTCTGATTATGCGTTTTATCGATCTTCTTTGGTGGATAGAACCATCCCTCAATCACCACGGCCAGTATTTTTACTGGCTTTTGGACCTTGCGGCCTGGGCGGCGATTGGCGGCCTATGCGTCTGGTGGTTCACCGGCCAATTGAGGGGTCGGCCGCTGTTGCCGTGGAACGATCCGTACTTGGCGGAGGTGCTGCGCCATGAGTGAACACATACAGCCGGCAGCCGACCGGCGCGACGCCGGTCCTCCCGCGCCAGAAGAACACGAACGCACGCCCGGCGTCTCTCACGAGAGCGAAGTATTCGATTTTCGCCTCATTACGTGGGTCGGCATCGGTTTGGCCGGGATCTGTATGCTCATTCAAATCGCCCTCTGGCAGCTGCTTGGGGGCATCGAGAAACGCCATGCTGTATCCCCTGGCGCGGTCTCCGAACTAGCGAAGGAAGATGCGCAGCGGCCGCTGAGCCAGCGCGTGAACAGTGTACCAGGGCCGCACCTCGAAGGTATCGAGCGCGACAGCGGCCCCAGCAAGATTGCAGAGGCGCGGAGGAAGGCGGAAGCGAAAATGAAGCGGTACGGTTGGACCGATCCCGAAAAAGGGATCATTCACGTCCCCGTTGAAAGAGCGATGGAAGAAGTGTTGCGCTCTAAGGAATTCGGTTCGGGAAACAACAAAAAAAAGCCGGCGGGAGGCAAACGATGAAACGCACGATATTGCTGGCTGCTGCGTCGGTCTTGCTTGCATCTCCCGTCGGTCTGCGCGGCGATGAGAGTGATCCTCCGCCGATTCTCCGCGAGGTGAATCTGCGGCAAAAGCTCGATTCGCAAGTCCCGCTCGATGCTGTGTTCCGCGACGAGCAAGGCCGCGCAGTCACATTCGGCGACTGCATGGCTGGCAAGACGACCATTCTCGTCATGGCGTATTTCCGTTGTCCTATGCTGTGTACGCAGGTACTCAATGATCTTGTTAAAGGGCTGAAAGGTGTGCCGTGGAACATCGGCGATCAATTCAACGTTGTGACGGTCAGTTTCGATGACCGCGAGACGCCGGAAATGGCGGCGGCAAAGAAGAAAAACTATGTCGAAGAATACGGACGGAGCGGAGCGGAAAAGGGCTGGCATTTCCTTACCGGCGAACAACAGCCCATCCTGCGCCTGGCCAACGCCGTTGGCTTTTATTTCCGCTACGATCCGAAAAACGACTTGTTTGCCCATCCCAGCTGCGTCATGATCCTGACGCCGCAAGGGAAAGTGTCTCGCTATTTCCTCGGACTCCATGAGAACAGGGAAGGCGCCTATTCACGCGATCTTCGCCTGGGACTGGTCGAGGCATCAGAGCAAAAAATCGGCACGCCGGTGGATAGCATTCTGCTGTATTGCTACCGCTACGATCCGGAAACAGGTAAATACACCATGACGGCGTTGAATCTCGTGCGCGCCGCGGGAGTGGCAACCGTTTTGGTGTTGGGTTCGGCGTTGTTTGTGATGTGGCGGCGCGAATGGCGCAAAAACAAGCCCGGCACGCCTGTGACGGGGTCACACCCCGGCGCAGGCGCACCGAGCTAATCGAGGATTAGTCCGATGTTTGCCGAAGTACCTCTCTTTCCCGAACAAGCCTCGACCACGGCCCAGCGCGTGGACGCGCTGTTCTTCTTCCTCTGCACCGTCTGCGGTACGATGGCCGTGTTGATCGCGGCGTTGGTTCTCTACTTCGCCTTCAAATATCATCGCCGCGCCGAAGACGAACGCACGCCGCGCATCCTCGGCAATAATCGCCTGGAATGGT
This sequence comes from Planctomycetota bacterium, assembly GCA_021324515.1. Taxonomy (GTDB): domain Bacteria; phylum Planctomycetota; class Planctomycetia; order Gemmatales; family Gemmataceae; genus JAJPHU01. The sequence continues at coordinate 4,304 of JAJPIY010000013.1, read as the reverse complement.
TTTGGACCATCACGCCGCTGTTCGTCTTCCTCATCATGTTCTTGTGGGGTGCGAGCGTCTATACTTCGGTGGCCCTGCCGCCGCCGGATGCGATGGAAATCTTTGTCGTCGGCAAACAGTGGATGTGGAAAATCCAGCATCCCAGTGGCCAACGCGAAATCAATGAATTGCACATCCCCGTCGATCAGCCAATCAAGCTGACGCTGACCTCCGAGGATGTCATCCACAACTTCTCTGTGCCAGCCTTTCGTACCAAGATTGATGTGATTCCCGGCCGCTACGTACAGATCTGGTTCCAGCCGACTAAGGTTGGCAACTATCACCTGTTCTGTTCGCAATATTGCGGCACCAGCCATTCCAACATGGTCGGCACCGTCATCGTCATGGAGCGCGAGGAGTACCGCGAATGGCTGGCCAGTCAAGCGGCCACCGGATCGCTGGCCGACCAGGGGCGACAACTGTTTCTCAAGTTCCAGTGCATCACCTGCCACAGCGCCGATGCCGCGGCCCGCGCCCCAGTGCTGGAAGGCTTGTATGGCCGTACCGTGCCTCTGAAGGATGGCCGTACCGTTGTGGCCGATGATGCCTACTTGCGCGAATCGATCCTTTATCCGGAAGCCAAGGTTGTACAAGGCTGGGAACCGATCATGCCCACTTTCAAAGGACAGGTCGAAGAGGAAGACCTTATCAAGCTCCTGGCCTTTATCAAATCGCTCAAACCGGGGCAGACGCCGGTGCGCAACGAGGAAGCGTCGCCGCCGCTGGATGCCCCGAAAGTACCGCCCGGCGGCAATCCCAAGCCGCGTGAATCCGTCCCAACGTATCGACCGCAAGGAAAGAGCACCCAACCATGAGCAGTGCCATCACTACAGGTTTCACTCCGCAAGCCAAAGCCCGACCGCCGCGTGCGCCCGGCGAGAACTATTTGAACGTCGCTTTCGGTGTCAAATCGTGGCTATTGACCACCGATCATAAACGCATCGCCATCTTATATCTGGTCACGCTAACCATCTTGTTTTTCATCGGTGGGGCCGCGGCAACGGTGATTCGCCTTAATCTAATGACGCCTAACGGCGAGTTGGTGCCTGCCGACACATACAATAAGTTGTTTACGGCGCACGGCATCATCATGGTATGGTTTTTCTTGGTGCCGGTGGTGCCGACAGTATTGGGCAATTTCTTGGTGCCCATGATGATCGGCGCCCGCGACCTGGCCTTTCCCAAAATTAACCTGCTCAGCTGGTATGTCTTTACCATCGGCGCCATTATTACCTTGTGGGCGCTCCTGGCCGGCGGCGTCGATACCGGCTGGACTTTCTACACGCCCTTCAGTTCAAAATATGCCCGTACCAACGTCATTCCGACAATGCTCGGCATTTTTATATCCGGTTTCTCGTCGATTATGACGGGCCTGAATTTCATCGCCACCATGCATACCATGCGGGCGCCTGGACTGACCTGGTGGCGCATGCCGCTTTTTTTGTGGGCGCATTATGCCGTCAGTGTCATCCAGGTCCTGGCCACGCCGGTGTTGGCCATGGCCCTGATCCTTGTGGGCGTCGAACGCGTCTGGGGCGTCGGCATCTTCGATCCCGAGTTGGGGGGCGATCCGGTGCTGTTCCAACACTTGTTTTGGTTCTATTCGCACCCCGTCGTCTACATTATGTTGTTGCCCTCCATGGGAATAACCAGTGAAGTGATCACCTGCTTTGCGCGCAAGCCGATTTTCGGCTACGTCTTCATCGTGTGGTCGAGCATCGGCATCGCCGTGCTTGGCTTTTTGGTGTGGGCGCACCACATGTTTGTGGCCGGCCAGTCCGTCTACTCGGCCCTGATCTTCTCGGCCCTCAGTTACCTGGTAGCTGTGCCGTCGGCCATCAAGGTCTTCAACTGGACGGCCACGCTCTACAAAAGTTCGATCGCCTTCGAGACGCCGATGCTGTTCGCTATGGGCTTCGTTGCCCTGTTCACTATGGGAGGGCTGACCGGCTTGTTCCTGGCCTGCCTGGGTGTGGACCTGCACGTTCACGACACCTATTTCGTCATCGCCCATTTCCACTTCATCATGGTAGGCGGCGCAGTCATGGGCTATATGGCCGGTCTGCATTTCTGGTGGCCGAAAATGACGGGGCGAATGTACTCGGATTTCCTCAGCAAGCTGGCGGCGCTGATTATCTTTGTGGGTTTCATTCTGACGTTCTTGCCGCAGTTCGTGCTCGGCTACCTGGGTATGCCGCGGCGCTATCACGTTTATCCGCCGGAATTTCAAGTGCTCAACGTCATGTCGTCGGCGGGGGCCTCGATCCTGGCCGTCGGTTACGTGCTGCCGTTGTTTTACATGCTCTGGTCGCTGTACGCCGGCAAGCCGTCCGGCCCCAATCCCTGGAACGCTACGGGCCTGGAATGGCAAACGCCCTCGCCGCCGCCGCCGCACAACTTTGACGAGACGCCCATCGTCACCACGGGACCCTACGAATACTCGATGGAGGAGAGCGCTCTTGTCCACTAACCATGCAGTCCTGGCCCACCACTTTGAAAATCTCGAACAGCAGCGCGAGACGGCGACGTTCGGCATGTGGATCTTCTTGGCGACGGAGGTACTGATCTTCGGCGCCATCTTCACTTGCTACGCCATCTATCGTCTCCGTTATCCGTTGGACTTCGAGGCCGCCAGCGCCCGGCTCAACATCTTGATCGGCTCCATCAACACCATCGTCCTCTTGTCCAGCAGCTTGACGATGGCCCTGTCCGTCCACGCCACGCGCGTCGGCCGGCAGCAAATGTTACTCACCTGTCTGCTGCTGACGATCCTGCTGGGGGGCACTTTTCTCGGCTTCAAAGTGGTGGAATATTATGAGGACTACAAGGAAAAACTGGTCCCCGTTTTGGCATTCGATCCCGACGAATGGACGAAAGTTGAGGGAGTTGAGGCGCCGATCCAACCACAGCACGTCCAGCTAATGCTGGTGTTTTATTACATCATGACCGGCCTGCACGCCGCCCACATGATCGTCGGCATGGGACTGTTAATTTGGCTGGTGATTGAAGCACGCCGCGGTTGGCTTACTCCTGTGCGCTATATGCCTGTCGAGATCGTCGGCTTGTATTGGCACTTTGTAGATATTGTGTGGATCTTCTTGTTGCCGTTGTTGTACCTGACGGGCACCCATCACCCAACCGATTTACATTTTTAGGGAGAAGTCATGTCCGGACCTATCATGCCAACCTGGACTTATTATAAGGTCTTTGCTGCGCTGATCGCACTGACGCTTGTGACTGTATACGTATCTTTTTTGGAATTAGGTCCGTGGCACACAACGGTCGGTGTACTTATCGGCGTCGTCAAAGCATCCCTGGTGGGATTGTTTTTTATGGATTTGCTGCACAGTTCAAAAGCATCGTGGCTGGCCGTATTGGCCAGCTTGTTCTGGTTGGTTATCCTCATGGGGTTGACACTGTCGGATTACCTGACGCGCCATGTCCTTGAATTTTGAACTGCTCGTCTACAAGCAATCTGTCCCAGGGGCAACAAGAGCAAGCTGGCGACTGTGACGCCTCGGTCATGTGGACACAAGCTGCGTTGAGCCTCACCCACCCGCAGTGCCAGCAAGGGGGCGTTCCTGCTGGCGCTGCGGGTTTGCCGAATGCAGCATCGGAGATAGAATGAGAATCAGGCACAGCAACGTTTCTCAAAAGCCCCGTTGCTGTGTTCAAGGCCGATCTGCTGTGACTGGATCGGCCATTTGTTCTGGACAGAGTTATCAGCAGGTGTCAAGCGTAGAAGTAGGCGTTACACCTGGAACTGTGATAGAAAGGGAAAGCGATATAAAACCTGTTCTTCCAAACACTTGGAAGGCGTAGCTCAGTCGGTAGAGCAACGGACTTTTAATCCGTAGGTCGAGGGTTCGAGTCCCTCCGCCTTCACTGCGATGCGAGAAAATGGCCCGCAACTTTCTGGGCTTTGCGTTGCTAGCTTCTCTCCTGCCATTCCTACTACGCCTGTTACGGGTAGTTGCCAAGCAACAGGTGTAGTAGACATGTACCCTCCCGAATAATTCGGGGTCTTGCGGGTGTGAAAAGCATTACCAGCCCGTTGCTCTACTTGCTGAGCTACGTTTTCTTGGGGCTTACTTATACTGGGCATGGAGGGATTTGATATTTTTCCCCTTCCCCCCCTCCAACCCTCCCCCACAAGGGGGGAGGGAGAAACAAGGCTCCCTCCTTGTGGGGGAGGGAGAACCATTCCCCCCCACCCCAACCCTCCCCCACAAGGGGGGAGGGAGCAACAAGGCTCCCTCCTTGTG
>JAJPIY010000182.1 GCA_021324515.1 Planctomycetota bacterium | reverse complement strand
TTCTCCCTCCCCCCTGGTGGGGGAGGGAGCCTTTATTCTCCCTCCCCCCTGGTGGGGGAGGGTTGGGGTGGGGGGAATGGTTCTCCCTCCCCCCTGGTGGGGGAGGGAGCCTTTATTCTCCCTCCCCCCTGGTGGGGGAGGGTTGGGGTGGGGGGGAAAGGGAAAAAATGTCACTTCTCCCCGTGCCCAGTCATAATGTGTTGGTCTGTTCGGTGCAGCTTGAATTCTCCGACCGCTTTCCGCCATAAAACGAGGCAGCTATGGCCCTGACATTGAATATCGGCAAGTGTACGCTACTGGGCAACTACCGAGAGAACAACGAAGACGCCCTCGATGTTAAGACGTTCCCGGACATGACCATCTGTCTGGTAGCCGATGGCATGGGAGGACAAGCCGCCGGAGAGGTCGCCAGCAAGCGGGCCATCGAAATCGTGCCGCGCGAACTGAAAAAATATCTCCCCAGCGCCGTCAGCAACGACGACAGCAAAACCATCATCCGCCGCTCCATCGTCCAGGCCAACGAAGAAATCATGACCATGGCCAGCCTCGACCGTGAGCTGAAAAATATGGGCACCACGATCGTGGCGGCTGTATGGCGCAAAGGCAGCTCGATCCTCTACATCACCAACATGGGCGATAGCCGGGCTTATCTCATTCGCCACAAGAAAATTGAACAGCTGACCACCGATCATTCCATTGCCCAAGCCCTGGTCGAGGCCAAAACCATTTCTCCGGCGGAAGCCAAGACGCATCGCTATCGCAACGTCTTGTGGAAATACCTCGGCTCGGCAGAGGTCGGCGAAGGACCGGAAGTCAAAATCGTGCCGATCCAGGCCGGCGATCGCTTCTTGCTCTGCACCGATGGCCTTAGCGGCGTCGTCTCGGATGAACAGCTACGGGATTTCATCTTGCAGCATGAAAATGTTCAAGAATGCGCCGACGGCCTCGGACAACTCGCTCTTGATTCCGGCTCGAAAGACAACGTCTCCTGCTTGGTTATCGAGGTCGCAGAAGTGAAATAACCTCTCTTCCGGGCGAGGAGCCTAAGGACTGGCGGACTTTTCCCTCCCCCCTGTGGGGGAGGGCTGCCGCACAAAACTTCCTCTCTCCCAAGGGAGAGGGAACAGTCCGCTCGTCCTTAAGGAATGCTGCCGCCATACACTTCTATAATGAAAAGCACATCGCAGACCAGCGAAGGAGGACGATCGTCATGGCCGAGCGTACACCGTTGTACGAACAGACTAGCCGGGCCGGCGCCGTGTTCGTCGACGAGGCCGGGGCCTTGGTTCCTGCGCATTTCGGCGACACCTTGGCCGAATACAACGCTGCTCAGACTGCGGCGGGGCTTGTCGATCAATCGCCGCGTGGCAAGATCGAAATACGAGGCGCTGATGCAGCACGTTTTCTGCACAATTTGACGACCAACGACGTTCTTCATTTGCCACCCGGCGGCGGTTGTGAAGCGTTTCTGACCACGGCCAAGGCCAAGGTCGTCGCCTACCTGTTGATCTACCGTAGCGCATCCCCTGTCGATCCGCCAGGGTTCTTCCTCGATGTCGCTGCGGCTGCAGCGGATAGGGTAATACAGTATCTCGATCGCTATCTGATCAGCGAGCAGGTCGAATTTATCAATCACACAGCGGTGTTCGCTCAGATGCATCTTGCCGGCCCGCGTGCTGCGGCCATCTTGGAGCAAATCCTTGGCAACGCCAACCTGCCGGCGGGATTGTTGCAGCACACGGAGGTTCGTTTCGACGGCAAGAACAAAAGTTGGCTCCGCCGCCACGACGCCCTCGGTCTGCCTGGCTACGACCTGGTCTGTCCAGCGGAGCAGGCTGCGAACATCTGGCAGCGTCTGACCCAAGCCGGAGCGCAGCCGTTGGGGCTCGAGGCGTGCGAGGCCCTTCGCATTGAGGCGGGGCTGCCGCGTGAGGGCGCCGACATCGATGAAAACACGTTCGCTCCAGAAGTTGGCCGCAACGCCGAGACCATTTGCTACACGAAAGGGTGTTATCTCGGTCAGGAATCGATCGTCATGGCCCGGGATCGCGGCCAGGTCAATCGCACCTTGGTCGGCGTCCGGTTGCCGGACGGGCCGGTGCCGCACGGCAGCCGACTCTTTGCCGAAGACAAGGAGGTTGGCCGCATCACTTCCAGTGTGCATTCGCCGCGGCTGGGCATGGGCCTCGGTTTGGCTTACGTCCGCCGCGGCCATCAGGAAGTGGGGACGAAACTGGAAGTGGACATGGCCGGCAAGCGAGTGGCAGCGGAAGTGGTCAAACTGCCTCTGTAATGGGCGCTTTACCAGCCCATGAGCAACTGCACACAGCTGATGGCGTTGAACAGACCATGCAGCACGATCGGCCCGACGAGACTGCCGCGGCGATAAGCCAGTATGCCCAGGCCCAGAGAGAGAACGAACAAAGGGATCGGCGTCGGCCAGACGGCGACATGGATATAGGCGAACAGCAAGGACGTGCCAAAGAGGGCCGGTCCCAGCGGCGTGCGGCTGCGCCAGCATACCAGCATGTAGATCGGCAGCAAGGCCAGCACGAACAGCACGGGCGCGGCAGCCAGCGCCAGGGAAGGAACCCCTTCCAGCCAAGCTGTCTGCAACTGTTGCCAGCGTGATGCCGCCGCCAGTACCAGCGCGCCGAGCATGGCCGCATGACCGCCCCAACGCCGCGCCGCCAGCCACGGTTGCAACACGCCGCGAAAGGTCAATTCTTCCAAAAAGGGCGCCGATACCGTCGCGGTGAAAATCAACATCGCCCACTCCGCCGGAAATAACTGCTGGCGGCCAAGGACCTCCAGAGGATGATGTTCCATGACCTGTTTTCCCAACAGCGACGACAAGTAACGGAGGAGCAGGAAAATCCCGAACACCAGCGGCGTCAGCACCAGCCAACTCAGCAAACCCGCCACGATATTGCGGCCGAAGTGCCGCATCGTCAGACCGAGTTGGTCCGGGTGTGTGCCCGAAAAGGCCGAGAAAAGGAGCGGGATGGTAAGCGCCTGGAAGGGCAGAGCGAACGTGCGGACCCACAACTCCAGGCGCAGCGGCATTTCCGGGGCGTCGTCGCCGTAGTACCAATGTTCCACGCCTATGCCTTTGAGGACCAGGGAAACCATGCCCGGCCAGACATACCACACCAGGTACACTCCGGCGAGAATTTCCGCCCCACTCCAAGGTGCCGACCGAGACTCACCGTTGACATTCGCGCTGTTGTCTTGCATACCTGAACTCTACGTAAAACGGCCCCGACCCGTCGCTAGCGCTCCAGGCTGGTAGGGAGGCACGCATGAGCAGTATCCTTGATCGCATCGTTGCTTACAAACGCCAAGAGATCGCCGCCGCTCGTATGCGGATGCCGGACGCGCAGCTGGAAGAGGCCCTTGTAAGCGGAATCGCCCCGCCTGTCCGCGATTTTCGCTCGGCCCTGGAACATGCGGACGGATGTGCGATCATCGCCGAGGTCAAGAGAGCGTCGCCGTCGGCCGGCCTGCTCCGCGCGGCCTTTGATCCCGTTGCCATTGCTCGCACCTACGAACAAAACGGGGCCGCCTGCATCAGCGTCCTGACCGATGGGCCGTCGTTTCAGGGACATTTGGATTATCTGAAAGCCATCCGTTCTGCGGTATCGCCTCCGCTCCTGCGCAAAGATTTCATCCTCGATCGCTACCAATTGCTCGAGGCGCGTCTCGCCGGGGCGGATGCCGTCCTCTTGATCGCCGAGGTCCTCGACGAAGATGCACTGCCGCGTTTGCTGCGTGAAGCGGCCGAGCTGGGCCTGCAAGCCCTCGTGGAATTGTACGAGCGGACCAATCTACCGCGCGTCCTTGACAGCGGAGCACGGCTGATCGGCATTAATAACCGCGATCTGCACAGCTTCCAAACGCGCCTGGAACACACACTCGAACTGATCGCCGACCTACCGCCCGATGTTTGTTTAGTCAGCGAAAGCGGCATCCGCACGCGCGACGACATCGAACGGCTACAAGCGGCCGGCGTCCGCGCTGTGCTAATCGGCGAGACGCTCATGCGTGCCTCCGACATGGGTGCCAAGCTCCGCTCCTTGAGAGGCGAGGGGCGCAGGACGCGAGACGAGGGATGATAGGCATTTTTCCGCGCCCCTGGTCCCTGGCCCCCCGCTCCTCTTCAGCAAGCGATGCCCGCACCATGCCCACAAAAATAGCAATATAAAGGTCTCCCAAGGAGGGAAATGATAAGACGGATCATAAAGACCGCCCAGGGCAGGCGCGGTCAACATCAGGATGAAGAGCAGCGGCAGTACGTGCGCTTGCCAGCGCCACTGTAAATAACGGCGCGGCTCGGTGAATAGTAAGAGCATTGGCAGGCCGGCTACGACAAAGTCATAATACATGAAGTGATAGCACGTGAGGACCGCCGCGGACAACACGAAGGCGGGGAACAGTCCCGTCTGGTCCTTACGCCGCTGCCGACAGCGCCAAGCCACGAACCCGGTTGCGATCAGGACCATCGCCCACAGCCCCCAACCGCAGACCGCCGGCAAAGCATGGTCCCACGGCTCTTTGGCGAGACCGTCTTCAAAGGTGAGCAGCCAGCGGCGGGGGATGCCGAGCAGATCGCGGCTGAGGACGATCCAGTTCTCCTGCCGCTTGTATTCTTGGGCCGCGCTCTGGCCGATTTGTAACCAGTTCTGCCAACTCTCCCAACCGACGATCGGCAGCGTCACGACGACCTGCACGAGGCCCGCGGCAGCCATGCTCGCGGCCATCCGCCAACGTCCCGTCAGGAGCGGCACGAGGAAGAAGGCCGCCGCCCACACCGGCTTGAAGGCGAGCAATCCCCAGCACAAGCCGGCCAGCACGTCACGTCCGCACATCAATTGCCACCAACCCAACAGTACAAGGGCGAGAAGGACCATGCCGTTCTGGCCAAGGGTGATGCAGCCGGCGAAACCGGGAAACATCAGAACGAACAGCGATGCCACCGGCCACCACACGCGGCCCTCGGTCACGCGCTGGGCCATCCAACCAACGAAAAACATCAGGGCGAGGATGAGGAGTTGCATGACGCGGTAAGCGATCGGCGGGGGCAAGAGCGCCAGCGGTGCGTAGTACAAGGCGTGTATCGGGGGATACAGCCCTCCGCCGATCTGCGGCGTCGTCACCTGCCTTAGTCTTTCTTCCGTCCAGAAGGACGGGGCCGCGAAGAGCGCGACGGTTTCGCCCAAGGGGTTGTTCACGGCCAAAGGCGGTAGCAAGGAGGCAATGACCGCGGGCGCCTCGGGATCGTCCGTCCCTGCCAGCCATTCCATCAACGCTTCCGCATCACTCTTTGTCGTTTGGCGTCCCTCCACGCCGGCAGGATAGTTGTGCTGGGCGACGGTCCAGAGGTAGTTGCGCACATAGAGACGCCGCCCCTGGCCTTCGACAATCATGCGTCCCATGAGCCATTGGCCGCCGAAATCGATGGTGGCATGTCCGCGATTGCCGTCGCTGCGTTCGGCCTGGTTGAATGCGATCCACGCCTCGACGCTAACAACGCTGGCCGCCCCCAAGAGAAGAAGCCAGCTCATCACCCAGCGCACCTTTGGCCGGAGCAAGAAACGAAGCATGTGCATAGGTTCGCCGCTTACAATAAAGGATTACCTGCCCGCAGCGCAAGCACGGGCTGCGAATGGCACTGTCGTCCGGCAACCCCTATGGTAGCAAATCGCGGGAGATGGCAATGCCCAACAAGTCCCTCGTTCCGGCGCTCTGCGTGAGAGCATTGCGTTCCTGGGCGGAGGTTTCCGCTGGCGTCGTCGTTGCCGTCTCCGGCGGCGCCGACAGCGTCGCTCTGGTGCGCGCGCTCGACGCGGCGCGCGATCCCCATGCTCCTCCGCCGCTCGTCTTGGCCCATTTGAACCATCAGCTACGCGGCAGCGCCAGCGACGCAGACGAAGAATTCGTCGTGGCGTTGCACGCGCAACTCACTGCGGCCGGCCGGCCGAATTTGACCCTATGCCGAACACGCCGCGACATCGCCGCCCAAGCACGGGCCGAAGGCGCCAACCTGGAGGCCCTGGCCCGACGAGAACGCTATCGTTGGTTGGCCGAAGTGGCCCAGGCTCACGGTATGAAATACATCGCCACCGGCCACACGGCCAATGACCAGGCCGAGACCGTGCTGCACCGGCTGCTGCGCGGCACAGGGGTGCGCGGCCTACGCGGCATCGCCCCGCATCGCCAACTGGGCTTGGGACGGACATTGATTCGTCCCCTGCTGTCGGCCACGCGCGCAGACCTCCTCGCTTATCTGCACGAATTGGGACAGCCGTACCGCGAGGACGCGAGCAACCGCGATATGCGTTTCACGCGCAATCGCATCCGCCATCAATTGTTGCCGCATCTGGCCACGCATTACAACCCCGCCGTCGTCCGTGTGCTGGCCTCTCTGGCCGAGCAGGTGCAAGAGATGTACGGCATGGAAGAAGCGGAGGCGCGGGCCCTGCTTGCCGAGGCCGAGCTGCCCCGCGCCGGAGAGTTGCTCATCTTCGACTTGCACCTTCTGCGGACAGCGCCGCGGCATCGGGTGCGCGAAATGTTTCATCTAGTGTGGTTGCGTGAGGGTTGGCCGTTGGGCGGCATGGGGCGAGCCGCCTGGGAGCGCCTGGCCGGCGTGGTGTTTGATGATCTGCCGGCCGTGGACCTGCCGGGCGGTTTGCACGCCCGCCGCCGCGAACGAGTGGTGCAATTGGGGCGCAAGGGTCAGCCCTTTTGATGTGCTTTCGCCACTTCCTCCGCCTGGCGCAGCACGCGGAGCAGATTGCCGCCGAGGACCTTCCGGATGTCCTCCTTCCCGTATCCGCGATTGAGCAATTCCTGCGTGATGTATGGATAGCAGGACACATCTTCGAGCTGGTTCGGCACGCTATTGATGCCATCGAAATCGGAGCCGAGACCAACATGATCGATGCCGGCCGTTTTGATGATGTGCTCGATATGATCGACGACAGTGTGGACGCTGCCGGTGGGGATCGGATGCTCTTTGCGCCACTGCTCCAGGGCGGCGCGAAACTCACGTTCATCCGGGTACTTTTTCTGAAGATCACGGGCGATTTGGAACATATCGCGCCTCAGCCGTGCTGCTTCCGGGACGATGAAGCCCGGATAGAAATTGACCATCACCACTCCGCCGTTTTTCTTCACCAGCCGCAGCACGTCGTCGGGCACGTTGCGCGGATGCTCGGCCAAAGCGTAGGCCGAGGAGTGCGACGCAATCAACGGAGCGCTCGTGACCCGCAAGGCGTGGCGCATGGTCTCGGCAGAGACGTGCGAGATGTCCACCAACATGCCCAAGCGATTCATCTCGCGCACCACTTGCTCGCCGAAAGCGGTCAGACCGTGGTGCCGCGGCTCGTCGGTTGCCGAGTCGGCCCAATCGAGCGTTTCCGAATGCGTCAGCGTCATGTAGCGCACGCCCAGGACGTAGAACATGCGCAGCACACCCAGCGAATTATCGATTGAATGGCCGCCTTCCACGCCGATTAGCGAGGCGATCTTGCCCTTATTGTGGATGCGCACTATATCCTCGGCGGTATAGGCCATCTCAAAAGTATCTGGATAAGCGGCGACCATGCGGCGAATGACATCGATCTGTTCGAGCGTCAAGCGCACGGCTGTGCCTTTTTTGCCCGTATCCGCCGGGACGTAAGCCGACCAGAACTGAGCGCCGACACCGCCTTGCCGCAGGCGCGGAATGTCTGTGTGCAGCCCCAGTGCTTTCTGCACTTGGCGCAGATCAATCTTGCGGAAAGACAGGTCTTTTTTTTCGCGGAGCTGCCAAGGCAAATCGTTGTGGCCGTCAATCACCAAGGCTTCGCGGTGGATGCGCAGGGCTTCTTCGGTCAGTTTCACGGGAGCGCGCGCTTTTGGAGACGGGGAATCGTTTTTCCTCTCTTCGGCCATCAGTGCGCAATGGAAGACTAGGATTATTGCCGCCAGTAACGGAATGGTGAGAAATAATTTCATCGTTTTGACTTTCTGTTGCAGCACGGTACTTGAATGGAGTCAGAATAGGAGGCGGACAGTGCGGCTGCAACGGGTCCGTGTGGATGAGACTTCGTTTTGATTCGCCCTGGTCCGCTGTATCCGCGTCATCGGCGTTCTCTTTCGACGCTGCGGAAACGTGGGCCGAAGAAATGGTACAACACCGGCAGCACCAACAGGGTTAGCAGCGTGCTGCTGAGGACGCCGCCGATGACCACCGTGGCCAAGGGTCGTTGCACTTCGGCGCCGACGCCGGTGCTCAGCGCCATTGGCAGAAATCCCAGACTGGCCACCAACGCTGTCATCAGCACCGGACGCAGCCGCGTCAGTGCGGCTTGCTCGATGGCTTGGTCCAAAGAATGTCCGCGCTCCCGGAGTTGACGGATGAACGTCACCAATACCATACTGTTGAGGACGGACACGCCAGACAGGGCGATGAACCCAATGCCAGCAGAAATGGAAAACGGCAGGCCACGTGCCCACAAGGCCAAGACGCCGCCGACACTGGCAAACGGCACCCCTGTGAACACCAACAGTACATCGGCCAGACGATTGTACGTGACGTACAACAGCGCGAAGATCAGGCCCAGGGCTAGCGGCACCACGATCATCAGGCGTTTCTTGGCCCGCTCCAGGTTCTCGAATTCGCCGGCCCATTCTAAGCGATAGCGGCCGCGGGGCAGCGGAACCTCGGCGGCGATGCGTCGCTGCGCCTCGGCAACAAAGCTGCCGACATCGCGGCCGGTGACATTGCACTGCACGGTGATGCGCCGCTGGTTCCACTCACGCGAAATCTTGGCCTGGCCTTCGACCACGCGCACATCGGTCAACCGCGCCAGCGGTACGTACTCGCCAGCCGGCGTTAACAACATTAACGCGCGCAGCGCTTCGGGACTGCTGCGAAGATGCTCCGGCAGACGCACCGCCAAAGGAAAACGCAACTGGCCTTCGACCACTTCGCCCAACGGTTTGCCGCCGATCGATTCGATCACGTCCAGTACGGCACGGGCGGGTACGTTGTAGCGCGCCAACTCCTCCTGTTTGACTTGGATCTGCAAGACCGGCAAACCGGTGATCTGCTCGACTGCCACATCGGCGCTGCCCGGCACCTTGCGCAACACGTTGGCCAAGTTGTCGGCCGTTTCTTTAAGGGTGTTGAAATCATCGCCAAATAACTTGAGGGCTATTTGCGCCTTGACGCCGGAAATCATCTCTTCCATGCGTTGCTCGATCGGCTGGGTGATGGTGATGTGCTGGCCCGGCAAGTCCTCGAAGAGGTCGCGGATTTGATCGGCTAGCTCCGCCTGCGTTGTCGCCTTGGTCCACTGGTGGCGCGGCTTGAGGGTGATAAACATATCGGTTTCTTCCGGTCCCATCGGGTCGGTAGCGACTTCGGCGGTGCCGCAACGGCTCCAGACGCGCTCGATTTCATCGGGAAATGTTGCTAGCAGCATCTTTTCCATGGCCGTGTTATAGCGCAGCGATTCCTCCAGGGCCGTGCCCGGCAGGCGCAGGATGCCGACGACGAACGAGCCTTCTGACAGCTGCGGTACGGCTTCGGCGCCCAGTCCGGCACCTAAAAGGGCGCCCAGCCCCAAGGAGGCCGCCGCCAACAACAGCACCGCCACGCCAAATCGCAGCGACAGACGCAACAACGGCGCGTACAGCCAACGGGTCGCACGTATCAACCACACTTCCTTCTCTTTCAACCGGCGCGGCAGAAATAGGCTCGCCAACACCGGCATCAAGGTCAAAGATAATATCAGCGATCCGGTTAGTGCAAAAATTACTGTCAACGCCATCGGTCGGAACAGCTTGCCCTCCATGCCCTCCAAGGTCAGGATCGGCAAATAAACGATCATGATAATCAACTCGCCGAACATGGTCGGCGCCCGCACTTCGAGGGCCGCATCGCGCACGATATCCAGATGACGGCGGCTATCCTCCTTATCGTGGGCCAGATGTCGTACCACGTTCTCGACCATGACGACGGAGCTGTCCACCATCAGACCGAAATCAATGGCGCCCAGACTGAGCAAACTACCCGCGATGCCGAAACGCCACATGCCGCAGAAGGCAAACAACAGAGAAAGCGGAATGGCCGAGGCCACAATAAGTCCAGCCCGCAGATTGCCCAGAAAAAGGAAGAGCACGGCAATGACCAGCAGGCCGCCCTCGAAGAGGTTTTTCTTGACAGTGTCAAGGACCTGATCGACAAGGCGTGTGCGATCGTAAGCCGGCGTCAGCTCGACGTCGGCCGGCAGCGTCTTTTTGATTTCGGCAAGTTTTTCTTTGAGACGGTCGGTGACCTCATGGCTATTTTCGCCCATGAGCATGAAGCACAGGCCGAGCACCACTTCGCCGCGTCCCTGACTGGTGACGCCACCTAGACGGATCTCGTGGCCGATGCCGACCTCGGCCAAGTCGCCGACACGCACCGGCACACCGGGCCGCGGCGTATCCACGATGATGTTCTTGATTTCTTCGACATTGCTTGTGCGGGCCAGGCCGCGCACCGGGTACATGGCGCCGGCCTGCTGGATGTTGCCGCCGCCGGTGACGAGATTGTTGGCCCGCACGGCTTCCAGGACGCGATCAAACGAGATGCCGTAGTGCAGCAACTTATCCAAGCTGATGCGCACTTGGTATTGCTTCTCATAACCGCCCCAGCCGTTGATTTCCGCCGTGCCGGGCACGGTGCGCAGGGCCGGCTTGATGACCCAATCTTGGATCGTGCGTAAGTGCCTCAACTCGTTCTCCCGTGCTTGGGCCGAGGATGGGTATGGCCCCTTGGGCAGGACGAGATAATGGTAGACTTCGCCGAGTCCGGTGGCGATCGGCCCCATCTGCGGCCGCGGCATGCCTTCGGGAATGCGCGCGATACTCAGCCGTTCGTTGACCATCTGCCGGGCAAAATAAATATCGGTGCCGTCAGCGAAGACGACCACTACTTGCGACAGGCCGAACTTAGAGATGGAACGCAGTTGCTGCAAACGGGGCAGACCGTTAATGGCCTGCTCGACCGGGAAAGTAATCTGCCGCTCGACCTCTTCGGGCGCCAGTCCGGGCGCGATGGTGTTGATCTGCACCTGTACCGGCGTGGTATCGGGGAACGCATCGATGCCCAGCTGCGACAACGACCAACCGCCCAGGGCCATAAAAACCACGGCGCCGGTGAGGACAACGAAGCGATTGTGCAGCGACCAATCGATGACGGCGTTAAGCATAATATCTCCCCGGTCGGTTAATCTTCGCCCGCGATGCGTTCCTTAAACATTTCCGACAAGAGCACGTGGCTGCCGGAGACAGCGATGGTT
>JAJPIY010000165.1 GCA_021324515.1 Planctomycetota bacterium | reverse complement strand
CCTCCGGAAGAGCATCAGAGGCGGCTTCAAGCGGAAATGGAACGCCAACGCGCCGAAGAAGAACGCGCACGAGAAGAACAAGCACGCCAACGCGCCGAAGCGGAAGTGGAGCGACTGCGACGGGAAATCGAGCGTCTGCGCAGCCAACTCCCGCCTGGGATAGGGACCGAGCCGGAAGCATAAGGGCTAACGGACAAAACTCCCTCCCCCCTTGTGGGGGAGGGCTGGGGTGGGGGGGTAAGTACAATGCAGACAAGGAGTTCTAACCCCCCACCCTAACCCTCCCCCACAGGGGGGGAGGGAAAAGTCCGCCAGTCCTAAGCAAAGAGATACCCTTTGTTCACGCTTCCGGCTCGGATTTCGGTCTATGGTTCCTGCACCTGCATCGAAGCGTTGAGCACTTTGGCGATGCGTTCGTGGCACTCCTCCAGGTGGGCGCGGGTCGTATCATCCACCACGACTTGCTTGTTCGCCAGCGTATTGTCGATCCGCTTGCGGATGTCGCGCAGATGCATACGCGCCAGGCTACGCGCATCCGGCGGTGCCGAACTGCGGTTGCCGAAGAAGATGACATAGTAGGAGAATTCGTTCTGCGGTCGTTCGCCCAGGACCAACGTGAACAAATTCTTCAAATGCTCGCGCTGCAAATTGCGGCGAATTACTGAAGAAGAAACGCGCTGCTTGTCTTCCTTGCCGTTCTTTTCCGTAACCACGCCTTCGTTCCAGATGCCGTCGGTGACGCTGCGGAACACTTCGGCGATGGTTAGCGGTTTCTCGTCCTTGTCGGCCTTCAGGGCGTTGTTCTGAATGCGCGAGAGAACGGACGGGTCAAACACTTGCCCGAGCACAATCTTCTGAATATTCAGGATGCGCTGATACAGCGGATAATCGACCGGGCTGAACAGCGTCATCTCGTTGCCCCAATGGCTCCAGCGGTCGGCGGCCAGATGGCGCAACAAGCGTGGCGAGAACTGGAAGTGCTTATCA
Source organism: Planctomycetota bacterium (assembly GCA_021324515.1). Taxonomy (GTDB): domain Bacteria; phylum Planctomycetota; class Planctomycetia; order Gemmatales; family Gemmataceae; genus JAJPHU01. Next base: position 5,103 of record JAJPIY010000165.1, on the reverse strand, counting down.
GACAGGATGTGTTCCTGCAAGAACGTTAACGCCTCGCGTTGTTTGTCGGCCTTGACCGGCACGAACGGATCACGAGCGCCAGGATCATCGCGGTGGTCGCGGTTCATGTATTCGCCGCCGATGAATTGGGCCGTGAGGTAAGCGCCGTTGCCGAACTGGCCCAGCAAGATGTTGAAGGCCAGCCGGGCGCGCTGATAGCCCTCGCCCTTATCTACCACGCGATCTTCCAGCCCCTTGAGCAATTCTTCGGCTAGCAAAATGCGTTCCTGAGCGAACTTCATCGGATCGGCGCCCAGATCCCAAGCATTGACCAACGGGTCCGAAGTGCTGAACATATCTTCATCTGTGGCATAGACGTATTTGGGACTGTCCTTGGCGATCTCCTTGAGTTTCTCCAGCTCGCCCTCGGTGCCGCCGGTCAACGGCTTGTAAGCGTAGGCGATGGCCCAGTAATCGTAAGGCCCCAGGGTGGTGCTGAAATAATCGCCTTGCTTGACGCCTTTGGGGGCGAGGTTGATCGGCGAGTAATCCATGACCGAGCCGACCAGTCCTTGTTTGCGTGTGATGTTGGTATCGTGCAGCTGCTCGTTTTTGAGCATGGTGCTGGCCTTGAAATTGTGCCGCAGGCCGAGGGTGTGGCCGACTTCGTGCATGGTCACGTGCTTAACGGCCTGCTGGATCAGCTCTTCGGGCACCTTCCCGCCTGGCTCGACCTTGCCCTCGGCAGCCAAGGCCATCGAAGCCAAGCCTAGCTCGTAGCGCATGTGCGAGCCACACTGGCACACGCCTTGCCGCGCTGCTATCAAGCGGTTGTGCAGGCGATTCAGTTCCGCCTTCTTGGGATCGTTCCAGCCTTCCACCGCGGCCTGTCCGCCGCGATGCAGCGTCAAAGGATCGAACAATCCCCAGCCCTGGCGCGTGGCCTGGATCAAGCTGGCCGGGGCGTCCGCTCTTTGGAACAGCCGGGCCTCCTCACGCCAGAAACGCACCATGCTGGCGTCGAAGATGATGTCGGCGTCGATGATCTCGCCGGTCAGCGGATTGGCCCGCGACGGTCCCATAGCAAAGCCCATGTCGGTCGTGATCCAACGGAAGGTGTTGTAATTAATATTTTCGGGATCGAAATCATCGCGAAAATCTTCTTCTTGCTGCCGCACTTCGATGGCATCGCGGAAGCCGATCTTCTCGAAGGCTTTGTTCCATTCGAGAATACCTTCGCGGACTGCGGCCCGATATTCCTCCGGCACCGATTTCTCGATCCAAAAGACGATCTTCTTTTTCGGCGGCGACAGTTTGTTGGGGTGCTTGGGATCAATCGGCTCGGCACGCTCCAGCCGCCAACGGTTGACGAAGCGCAAGAACGATGTATCGTCGCTATCGGAGCTGAAGTCCTTGACGACGCTGAGGAAGTAGCCGACGCGATCGTCAGCGAGGCGCGGCTGATAGTGTTCATCGGGCAGCTGGCACAAGCCGTAGTGAATGACCACGGTCTTGCCCCGGTTATCGATTACGCTGTCATCGCCGAAGAACCAGTAATAGTTCGAGCTGCTGAAGGTGGCGGCCACTTCCAATTCGACGTTGCGCGGAAACGCTTTGATCTTGTGCCACGTGCTGCGGTTAGCGTCGAAGGCGCCGATACCAAGCTGGGCGAAGTCGTTCATGAAAATGTCGTTGAAATCCAAGAGAATCGAATTGCGGCCATGATTGACGGCCTTGATGGGCAGGGCCATCAACACGGAATCGGTGTAGGTGGTCTCGACAGCATGAGCGGCCGGCGAGCCAGGCTTGGCTCGGAAGTGGACGTTGCGGCGAATCAAATGCACCTTGTCGCCGGGATGCTCTTTGTCGCCGATGCGCTTGAACAGTAGCACCCATTGCTCGTCGAAATTGAGCGTGTAGCCGCCCAACCCGGCCCCGCGTGCAATGGCGATGGGGCAGAGGAACGGCTTGTCCAGCTGGTCTTGGCGGATCTCTGCATACAAATGTTCGTCCTTGTGATACAACCGGAACAGGCCGTCGTATTCCTTGGCCCCTTTGACGACCTTGTCGAAGTCCTCGAATTTCTTTTCTGTATCTTCTTTTTTTGCCGAATCGGCATGCGCTGGTTTCGACGCATGTTCCGACGGTGGCTCCGCCTGGGCAAACAAGCTGAGAGTCAACGCCGCCACAGGCAGCATGACCAGCAATCTGCGTTTCATGGTTTTCTCCTCGCTGAAGACATGGTAAGTTCCTGTTCCAGAGACGGAAAATTTAGCTTATCTTTTCCACCTTCGCAAAACAAGGCCGTGCGGAGTGCGCGGAGACAAGCGATTAGCAGCAAGGAGCGCACGGAAGGCGCAGACGGAAATGCCGGCAACGAAGAGGCCAATCACGGATGCTATTCGCTGACCCGTAACCCCGCCGCCCAATGGATGGCGTTGCTTAGTAAGCGCTGGAACGCCGGCTCCCTGAAATCATCGGGGTGGCCCAGCGAGGTGTAGACGACACGGCCGCCGGCCTTGGTGGTGTGCGTCCACAAGACCGGCTCGGCCGGTTTATCGGGGATCGAACCGAGCAGCAGTGGTCTTGCCGATTGCGCCAGGGGAGAGACCTTGTAGAGCGAACCATTGCCGTGCAGCTGAGCGATCGGGACGCCGGCCAGGATCGGATGTCCGGCGGCGCCGTCCGCCGCCTTGATCTCGACCTTGGGACCGACGCCGTGATGGTTGGTGTAATGGCCGCCGAACACTTCCGCATCGAACGATTCCCAGGTAGCGCAGCCCTGCGGCGGTTGCTTGCCGTGGAGCGAAAACGCATGGCTGGCTGTGCGGATGCCGACCAGCGGTTTGCCCCTGTCTACGAATCGGCGGATTAAATCCATCTGTTTTATCGGCAAAGCCCGGCGGCGCACGCTGATGAGTGCAAGGTCGGCTTCGTTGAGCACGTCGAGGCCAGGCAAGTCGTGGGCATCGGTTTCGCTGCCGTACACGGTGCTGATGCGGAAGTCTTTGCCCAGGTGCTTGAGGGCGAACTCCGGCAAGGTACGCTCCGTCTGATATTCCGACTCAGCCAGAATCAAGACCAGATGGGGGCGTTTATCACCGGAAAAACGAAACGGTTTGCCGCCGAGGACCTGATCGCTGGTGATGGTGGGACAAACCCATTTCTCGATGTGCTCGACGATCAAGTCGGTGCCGGTGAAATGACTGACGAACGGCGCCCGCGCGGGATTGTACATGGTGTCGGTCAGGTCGCGCATCAGCACCACGTTTTTGCCGTTCTTGGCCATCTGTCGCAGACCGAAGGGCCGACCCAGGACGCACATGTTCGTATGCACGCCAACAAGGATGACGTTATCAATGCCGCGCTGTTCTAGTACACTCCAAATTTCCTCGCCCTTATCGCTAATGATGTCGCGGTCGTCGATCTTTAACACCTCGATCTGCGACTTCCACGGGGCGCGGGGATTGCGGCCCATCTTTTGCAGCTTCTCTTCCCAGGCGCGATGCTCGGCGGGGTCGTCGTCTTCGCCGCCGTCCGTCTGATCGATGGGATAAACGCCTTTCTCCTCTGCGGGAATGCGATTACACCAGCTGCCGATGTCCTTGGGCATGTTTTTGGCGCGCGGCGTCTTGAGTGCGTTCTGGCGGGCCGGGTGGTCCTTGTAGGCGTCCATGCAGTCGCTCGGCGCGTGGATGATGAGGACACCGCGGTTGCGGGCCTCATTCAGCAGTTGGTTCATGCGCGGCGCCATCTCCTGGACGCGGCGGACGGCGTTAAGGCAATGATGGGAGTCCCACATATCGCAGATAATGATCGCCGTCTGCTTGGCATTCCACCGGACAGGCTGGATAATCGTGTGAAACCGCCCACTGCCCGGCTTTGTCTCGACGCGCTTTCGCAACGACAGAGACAAGGTGCTAACCTCCTCTGCGGCGGAGCATGGGAAGACGAGAGCGGCGAAGCTCGCTAACACCAGGAAAAGGATCTTGGGAACCTCAAACGTTGTCATGGCTGTTCCTCGATCATGCTATCCTCGGCGGCATTTGGCCCACTTCATCCCTCTTCACAAGGGGGAAGGAGAAAAGGCCTCCTAACTACCCTGACCAAGTATCGTAATCGAACAAGGACCGTTGCAGCGGCGGCGGTTCGGCAAACGGCGGCACTACCGGCAAGGCCGTCCGCTCCGTGATCAATTCGCGCAAACGTCGGGCATTAGCGACCGCTTGTCCGTGCTGACAATTATTGAATAAGACTAATGTTTCCTCGGTCTGCTCCTGCGCCGCGTTCATCCGGTCGATCCATTCATTCAACTCGGCGTCGCTGTAATTGTAATCGTAGCGTTTTTTATCGCCGCCGTACCAATTGTCGGCGCGGCGCGAATGCAGACGCACATAGGCACGGCGGCTGGACTGTACCCAACCGCGCGGAAACAGGGTCGGTACATCCGGAACGTCCACCGAGACCAAATCGAGGCGGTGCTCTGCCATCCACTGGGGTAAGTCTTCGCGCTGCCACGAACGATGACGCAGCTCGACCGCCAGCCGCATGTCGGACAACTCCGCACTCAAGATTTGCAGCCATCGCAGAGACTTTTTTTCATAATGTGCAGATTGCGGCATCTGGCAAAGCAAACCCATGAGTTGCTTGCGCTGTTGCAGCTCCGCCACAGCATCGCGGAAGGCAGCCAAATCATCCGTCCTCTGCTCATGGCTGAGGGAGCGCGGCAGCTTGACGATGAATTGAAACTTGTCCGGCGTGTTCTCGGCGAGACGGGCGAGCTGGGCAGGCGTGGGCGGACGATAGAACGTGAAATTCAGTTCTACCAGAGGGAAGGCGCGGCAGTAGTAGGACAACATCTGGCCGGAGCGCGTGCCCAGAGGATAAAAGCTGCCGACCCAATCCGGATACGAATAACCCGATGTGCCGATCCACACGTTCATGGCCCTTTTCCCCCAGTTGCCGCATTATCCACGAACCAAACTGCACTGGCAAGTACCAGACTTCTTTCGTAGGATGCGGCCCCGCTGGGACCGGAGGCCCCGGCCGGCGTCTGTTTGGGAGGGCGGGAAGCATGGCAGAGGCAAGCGGACAAAAGCTGACGGCGCGGAACCTGGTTCTGGG